>NZ_JAPEIB010000014.1:0-102525 GCF_028823735.1 Algoriphagus sp. NF | reverse complement strand
GCGCTAAAAAATTTTAAAACTATCTACGAAAAAATCGCAAAACTATGAAAACTACAAAAAACGTAAAAGCTTACATGATTTCTGCCTTGATTCTTTTAGGGTTTATCGCTTGGATCGGGCCTTCTCCGGAAGAGGTCCTTGGAACTTGGAAGGGGACAGGCTTCAAGTTTGAGCAACACGAGGGTCCTGAGTTGCCAGCTTTGGAAGAAGGAGGAAAGTCTATTCACCTTCAATCAACGTTGACTTTGAGTCCTAACAAAACTTATCAAATGGTCAATCCTGATGGAAGCATGAATGGAAAAGGTATCTGGAAATTGGAAGATAAAGTATTGACTCTGACTGATGAAAGACAAAATGTGATACAATATGAAATCGTCTCACTTGAAAAAAATCGTCTTACCACTTCACATTCAGTTGAAATGGAGACTCCTGAAGGCAAAGTGGCAGGTAGGATCTTATTGACGTATAGTCGCTAAAAAATTTATTCTCACAGGGTTTGCTCGTAAAAAAACCGCGGAAACTGTTTTCCGCGGTTTTTTTGATTTATCAAAAGTTTCAATCCATTTGATTTCCAAAGAAAATCGCATTTAAGAAGAGCTTATTGGTTCCAAACCAAGCCCCTCTGAAATTAGGGTTGTCGAAGAAATGAACGACTCTTCCACGTCCCGATGGAGAAATAAGAACACTGGCGCTTTGCTTGAGTTTCTCAAGGTTTTGGTCGGAAATATAGCCGCCTAGGTGTGGATTCTCAGTGTATCGGATAGGCGTGAGGTATTTGTTTTTGCTAGGTTGGATGAAAATGTTGCTGTTTCTGTAGACAGGGATATTTTTCATTTGGTATCCATAAGCAATAGGATGGGTTAAGTCCAGCTCTGCCATATAAATACTACCTCCTACAGCTTTCGCCCCTTCGAAATCACGGCTACTTGCAAAAGGAAGAGATTCAGGTTCGGCTTTTTCCTCAAGTTCTACTGCAGATTCATTGGTGATTCCCTGCCGATTCAGCCAAAGGCTTGCACTTTTGAGTGAAACAACGGTTCCTCCTCGCTGAATCCAATCTTTGAGGTGCTCAACAGCCGAATTAGAAAGGCTGTTGTAATTACCGGATGCCAGTATCAGCGTATTGTAATCAAATAGGTTTACCCTTCCAAAATCATCTGTATTTACTTTTGTAATAGGCATTCCTACTTTTGAGTCCATCAGATGCCAGATTTCTCCAGCCTCATAGCTAGAAACACCCGGTCCTACCAGCATAATGACTTTTGGTTGTTGAACGGCACCTACTGAGTTAGATCCTAAATCAATTCCTGAAAGGTTTAGCCCCGTTTCTACCTTATATACTTTCTGCTGATTTTTATTGGCGATGTTTTTCAGCAGATCGATCAATTCTGTATCCTTGATTTTTTGGAAACCCATCGGAATCATTAGGGTCCCTGCTGCAAAATCTACCGCACCTTCTTGAGTTTGCGATCGAAATGGTCGGTTGACTACCTCTACATGAATTCCAGCTTTTTGTAGCTCATAAAGTGCCTTCGGCGCAAAATAATCTGACCAGTCAATGAGATAGGCATAGGCTTTTCCTTCAGGAAACTCAAAGGAAGGTTTTGCCACCTCTTTTACTTCCTCACCTGCTTGAGCAGATGGTACAGCGGCGAAAGGCATCCCATAAGCTGCCGCCATGGTCCAGGCTGATGCGTCGTAAAAAACCGAATCAGCAAATTCTTTTACGTATTCAAACATGGTGCGAACCATGCGGTATTGAGGTTGTGCGGTAGGGACCACCCATGATTTTCCTTTTTTGAAGGTGTTATTTCCAACCCTCAAATCAGCATTATTTTCATATACATCAATCTGATGATCAAGTAGAAATTGAACAAAGAGTCTATTTCTGCTTTCGTCATACTCATCTCCAAACACATAGTTTTTAGCCGGGTCTTTTCTTCCTTCAGCAACGGCCGTTTCAAAGAATTCCCGCAGATAATCATGCATATATTCTCGATTGTCAATAGCAGCTTCTAGGGTGGCTAGGGAGTTGACCACATGATTTCGAATGGTGAATGCAAAAGAGATGTCGCCTCGCTGACTAGCTTGAAGATGGCCACGGCTACTGGCTGTTTCAAATACCAAACCTAGACCTCCATGGATATCTGGATAGGTAGAACCATAGCCAGGATAGCTATTGTCAAAAACCTCTTTTGTCCAATAAAGACTACCGATTTCATCCATGTATTTCGCAAAGTATTCGGCAAAAATCGGGTTGATTTCATCGTAGTTTTTTCTTGGAACTACAGGGTTTTCGGATCCGTAGGGTTTGGTTGGTTCGAAGAAATAGGTGCTATTCGTTCCCATTTCGTGAAAGTCAGTGGTCACATTAGGATACCACTGATGATACCATTGGACTTTGGTCTGTGATTCAGGATGGGCGAGTGGAAGCCAGTCTCTGTTAAGATCATACCAATAATGGTTGGTTCGGCCTCCAGGCCAAGCCTCATTGTGCTCTCTGTCCAATGCATCTGCAACCGGTGGGAAGCCTTTGTTAGAATTAGCCCAAAGACTGTGTCTGTCCCTTCCATCTGGGTTGAGGGTTGGATCGATGAGTACTACAGACTCTTCTCTGACTCTCTGTGCGAGTTCAGATTGACCCGCTACAATCCAATAAGCGGTCAAGAGTGCTGCTTCTGCTGAAGAAGGTTCATTTCCATGCACCCCATACCCCAAATGAACGATAGATGGCATTTGGCTGACATTTGGCTTGGGTTGAGTTGGGTCTGCCAATTGTACCTGAGTTTGTCTGATCGCTTCCAAGTTGGCCATGTTGCTTTCGTTGGCAATGGTCAGGATAACTTTCGGCCTGTGTTCGTGTGTATAGCCGATCGTTTCCAGTTTGACCAGATCACTGAGCTCATCCAATTTTTCGTAGTATTTGACGATGAGGTCATAGCGAGTATGCCAGTCTCCGACAGGGTAGCCCAAGAATTCCTCAGGTGATGGAATTTCTGGATTAAATTTTTCCCCTGGGAAATAATATTCGGTTTGACTAAAAGCGAATTGAGCTGTGAAAAACAGACTTAAAATAGAGAGGTAGATCTTCTTCATAAGGTGAAATTTTCAGAAAATTAGGAAAGCTTATGGCGCTTGCAATCAAAAATCCATCAATGGTTTTTTGATTGAGCGCATTTGGACTTAATTTATCCTGTGAAATTATAAACCTTAAAATAATCTACGGTATGAACATTCGATTTAAATCACTTTTATTCCTTTTCCTTTCGGTTGGATTGAGTTTGTCCTTGTACGGTCAGGAGAAAACTCCACCGCCTATGCCTCCTCAAGCTACTGAGTTTTATACACCTGTCCCTCCAAAAATTACTCCCGGAGCTGAAAACAATCTTCCTCCTTCGGATGCCATCGTACTTTTCGATGGAAGTAGCTTGAATAGTTTTGTTTCTGCCAGAGATGGGTCTAGTCCCGCTGAGTGGATTATAGAAAATGGTGAACTAGTCGTGACTCCAGGGAAAGGGGATATCCAGTCAAAAATGGCCTTTGGAGATGCACAATATCACATCGAATGGTCAGCTCCAACAGAGATTAAGGGTGAGGGCCAAGGTCGCGGAAACTCCGGTTTTTTCCTGATGGGACTGTATGAAGTTCAGATTTTGGATAGCTACGAAAGCAAGACTTACACCAATGGACAGGCTGGGAGTATTTACAAGCAGTTTCCACCACTAGTCAACCCACTTCGTGCCCCGGGAGAATGGAATTATTACGATATCATTTTCAAAGCTCCTCGTTTTGATAAAAATGGAGTGCTTACATCTCCAGCTACTGTGACCGTTTTGATCAATGGTGTTTTGGTACAAAATCATGTTATCCTTCGCGGACCTACTGAGTACATCGGCATCCCTAATTACAAAGCTCACGCAGAGGCTCTTCCAATTAAGCTTCAGGATCATAGCAATCCGGTGAGATTTAGAAATATTTGGGTACGACCACTATAAGTAGCAGGTATGTAGTATCAAGTATTCCTTTGTGAAAATAGATTACGCCTACTAAAAACCCATCATGGATATTCGCTTTCTTACCAGTATTGATAAAAAGTCGACTTATTTTCTGCTGAAAGGATCAGAATCCGGAAGCTTCGGGCTTCGTTCTTCCCACCATTCAAGCAAAGTAAATAAGGCAAAGGCATGATTGCGGATAATCATAAAACCCATTACCATAAACCCTTGAAAAAATGTCCTCTCGAAGAAAATTTCTACAAAATACCATGCTCCTAGGAGCTGGACTCAGCATGCCATCAGTATTAACTGCGGCAGATTTTGGTGCTTTTACCCGAAAAATCAAGCCTTCAGATCAACTCAATTATGGAGTCATCGGCTGCAAAGGTATGGGCTGGTCCAATATGAACGCACATCTCAAAATGGCTAACGTCAATTGTGTTGCTTTAGCAGATGTAGATCAATCTGTTTTGGACCAACGAACTGAGGATGTTTTTAAGCAGCGAGGTACTCGTCCAAAGCAGTATAAAGATTACCGAAAGATGCTGGAAGATCCGGATATTGATGTGGTGATCATCGGTACGCCTGACCATTGGCATTGTTTGAACATGGTCGATGCGGTATCTGCAGGCAAGCACGTGTATGTAGAGAAACCCATAGCCAATACGATCGAGGAGTGTCAAATCATGGTGAAGGCCCAAGAGCGATATGGAAAAGTCGTCCAAGTTGGGCAATGGCAACGATCTGGAAGTCAATATGATCAAGCTATCAATTATGTCAAATCCGGGAACTTGGGACAGATTCGACTAGTCAAATGTTGGGCATATCAAGGTTGGATGAAGCCCGTGCCTGTGCTCCCCAATGGCCCGGCACCTGCTGGGGTAGATTACGATATGTGGCTGGGTCCTGCACCGAAAAGGGAGTTCAACCCCAATCGTTTTCATTTCAACTTCCGTTGGTTTTGGGATTATGCGGGTGGCTTGATGACAGACTGGGGAGTTCATGAAATAGATATCGCACTTTACGCGATGGGAGTCAGTGCTCCTAAATCAGTCATGGCTTCAGGAGGGAAATTTGCCTATCCTGATGATGCTTCCGAGACCCCTGATACATTGCAAACTGTCTATGAATATGATGGATTCAATATGCTATGGGAGCATGCAACAGGCATCGATGGAGGAAATTATGGCACGACTGAAGGAATCGCATTTATCGGAAATAATGCTACCCTTGTGGTCAATCGTGGAGGCTGGAAAGTAATCCCCGAAACAGAAAATGTAGATGGTGAACGAAAGCCAAAAGTGGAAGAGGTTCCCCATACACGACCTGAAGGTAGTGCACTGGATTTGCATGCAGTCAATTTTGTTGATTCTGTGATGGCAAATGATCCGGGTATGTTGAAATGTGCTATTCAGACTGGTTCGGTAGCGGCTATCAATGCTCAGATGGGAAATATCGCTTACAAAACAGGTAAGAAAGTTTACTGGGACGCAGGTAAAAACCAATTTAGTGATAGTGAGGCAAACGACTTGATGAAAGCCCACTATCACAATGGATGGCAAGTCCCAAAAGTCTAAATCTAATTTGGGGCTAAATCTTTTTTTGTAAATTCCAGAATGAAGTATTTAGCCCCAATTCTACTCATCTTTATTTTTTTCGCTTGTAAATCAACCCAACAATGGTCTGGGCAAGGCCCTATTAATGTGGTTCCCACCGAGGATAAACCAATCGAAACCCAAGTCTATCGGGATTTTGATCTGGGTGATGGTTTTTTTATTTCTAATAAAATGGAAGGTGGAAGACTGAATGATGCCAAGAGGGTCAACGATACCTTGATCGAGGTGATGATTTTACCAGAGAATCAGCCCATCAATCCTAGTCCATGGTATGCATTCAAAATGTGGTCAGAAGAGGAAAAGCAACTATGGATTCGGCTGACATATCCTCAAAATGGCTTTCACCGCTATTACCCCAAAATCAATAAGCGAGGGCTTTATTATAAGAAGTTGGATTCTGCAGCTTTTCATCCGCATTATAAAACATTGGAAGATGGGCGTAGGCAGATTGAATTTGCTGAAGCGAAGGTTTGGGTAGGTCCGGATACGCTTTGGATAGCGGCACAGGATTTTGCAGGGACAGCCTATGTGGAGCGGTGGAAAGGGAAAATCCTTGAAAATGATTTTGTTGAAAAAATTGAAATTGGGCAAAGCAAAGAAGGTAGACCACTGGAGATTTTGAAAATAGGGGAAGCTGATGATCAAAAAATGCTCATGGCTATTTCCTTACAGCATCCACCCGAAATTCCAGGTTTCCTTGCCTTAAAAAGCTTTGTCGAGACACTTTGTGAGGATAGTCCTCAGGCTAAAAAATTCCGAAGTAAATATAACCTTTATGTCATGCCTTTGATGAACCCTGATGGAGTGGCCAGGGGTCATTGGCGGCATAATGTAGGAGGGGTAGATACTAATCGTGATTGGATCAATTTCAACCAGCCAGAGCCGAAAGCTTTGGCCGAATTTATGGAGTCCAAAGTGCGCGAAACAGGGGGTGAATTCGTGTTTGCAGCAGATTTTCATGCTACTTGGGAAGATATTTTTTACACAATCAATGAGGATTTGGATGGGAATCATCCTGGTCTCATTCCCAAATTAATAAAGCGATCATCTCGAAAAATCCCGGGTTATGACCCCAATATTCGACCATCGGAAGGTATGGAACGAGGAGTCACTTCGAGTTCCTACTTCTTCTTTGTTCATGGCGCAGAGGCGATGACCTTTGAGGTGGGAGATAATACACCTCGAAGACTGATTCGTCAAAAGGGTGAAACAACGGCTCGAGAACTCATGCGTATTTTGAATAGGAAGTAAGCGCCCTACCGGTGTTTTGAAAAATGTTCACTTACCAAATCCAGGTTCCAGTTGCTCCAGGATTTAGATTGGTGCTGAATTGAGTCTTGCCTTCCTGAACTTGGAAAGCTACAGGAGCCGAACTGTCATTTAGCACAATCAGGACCTTTTTCCCTGAAGGTGTTTGATAGGCGACATTCGGTAAACCTTCGATTGAATTGGATTCGATTCTGACCGAGCCCTCATCTACAAATTTGCTGGCATGAGCGATGACATAATAGGCTGGATTTCGCGTAACTTGATCTCCATCTATTGTCACCGCACCCAAGCAACGGTCACATCCTCCACGGTCAGTATGAGGAGTCAGACTTGGATTTGAGCTTAGATTCCATTCCAAAACCGTTTTTGCCCAATTCCTAGGCGCTCCGATCAGTAGATTTTTTACATGCCATGGAATATCTCCTTCCAAATTACCGGGTGCACCTACCCATTGCTCTGTAAAGTAGATGTTTTTGTTGGGAAAGGCTCGATGAACTTCTGAAAGTGCTTCAATTTCTCCTCCATACAGATGAAATGCCGAACCGTCAATAAATGGATTAGCCAAACTGTCACTCATGACTGAAATCGGGTAGTCGGGTCGATCCGCATTGTGGTCATAAACCACAATTTTGGTCTCGATACCTGATTCCGAGAAAGCAGGTCCCAGGTACCTCCCGATGAAGCGGGCTTGCTGCTCCGGAAGCATCAGAAGTGAAGGGTTGTTTCCAGGATGCAAGGGCTCGTTTTGTATGGTCAGGGCGTCTATGTTGATGCCTTCAGCTTTCATAGCCTGGATATATTTAACCAAGTATTTTGCATAGGCAGGCTCAAATTCTTCCAAAAGGGATCCTCCTCTTGTATCCTTGTTGTCTTTCATCCACTTAGGTGGAGACCAAGGGGAGGCCATTAATTTGATTTTGGGGTTGATTTCCAAAATCATCTTCAATACTGGAATTACATCCAGGGTGTCGTAGCTAAGGCTAAAATTTTCCAGTTCGGGGTCTATTGCCAGTGAATCTTCCAGATCATTGTAAGAAAAGGGGAATTCATTCAAGTCAGAGGCAGCAACAGAAAGCCTAAGGTAATTGATTCGGATGCTGTTTTCCTCATTGCCAAAAAGCTCAAGAAGGAGTGAATTGCGTGCCGAATCGCTCATCTGAAGAATGTGCTGAGCAGAGCCTTGACTTAAGGTGAATCCAAAGCCATCCATAGACTGGAAGCGTGACTCGATGTCAATAGTTATGGTTTGAGGTTCTTGTCCAGATTTAAGCATTTCGGGATTTTTCTCGAAAAGAATTCCAGACTTCGGATCTGTCAACCAAAAGTTGACTTTTGGATCCTGAACCTGGCAAGAGACTAGGAGAATACATCCAAACAGAAAGGGAAATAGATTTTTCATATGTAATAAAAAAGCCTCGGATGACCGAGGCTGTGAAGTTAAGCAATTAGCGCTAGAAGGCTAGAGCAGCTAGCCCCAGTTTCGATTTGAGTGGGTTGATTCCCTTCAGTATTTGACCTGAATATTTTTTAAATAAATCACTCCCCATGAGGTCCATCAGGAACTTGGTTCTTTTGTTTTTTAAACCCAGAAAACTTGCCTTTTTATCCTCGTCAGAAGCATTGCTTCCACTTATTTTCATCAAATCGTCTACAAAACTCTTATTGTCTTTCTTAAGTTTTGATTCTTGGTCAGCATTCAAGCCCAGACCTTTGGTATTGTCCAGAATTCCTAAAACTTGAGAGCTTAAATCCATTTTTGGGATTTTAAGACCCTGTGCCTGAGCATTGCTAGCAAGGAATACAAAGATTCCAATGAACGCCATCATCGTTAGTTTTTTCATTTGTTCGGAGTTTATGTTGATGAAATTATTTAAAAAGACCTTTACCCATATTCATGAGCCCGCCGAGATCCATGCCTCCTTTTCCTCCACCACCTAATAGTGAACCTAGGATATCTGCTCCTCCGGCACCCGGACCACCTTGTAAGGCTTTTGCTACCAAATTCATAATGTCATTGTTGTCTTGTGGAGCGTCATTTACACGTTGATTGAAGAAGTTCATCAGCATAGGAAGTGCCGCTGCCGCAAGGCTCATCGCCTGCTGACTATTTAGTCCCAGTTTCTCCATCAGTCCTGAAGCAAAATCCCCCGAAAGTCCCTGAATGGCCGGACTGTCAGCCGGGGTATCAGCACCTGAAAACATTTCCTTCACAGCGGAGAGATCTCCAGATTGGGCCTTCTTTTGCAAAAGAGAACCAAGAACCTCCTCGATTGCAGAGGCATCGCCTGGACCTGCATCTACATTTGAATTTGCCAGAAATTCTTTCAATGGCCCATCAGCCATTTTTAATAATTGATCTATCATAATTATAAAAGTTTAATTGATTGAAGTTCTAAAATTCAATTTATTAGTCCTAATCAAAAATGTTTTAAATCAGTAAATGTTAAAACCCTTGCTTTAAAAGGTTTAAATTCTTAGTCGCATTTTTTAAAAAAAGGAAATACCCAGAACTGATTCCATAACTCAGAATCAGCTGCTGGGTATTGATGGTGAAAGCAGTAATTGATTAGAAGTTTGCTAGCAATTAATTTTCTTTTGGTCTGAAATATCGAATAGGAGGTGCTGGTTCTGGCTTGAGTTCTATCCCTTCAGTTTCGAGTAGCTTCAATGCCTCAGTGACTGCTCGTTCCAATTGAGGATCCCTTCCATCGATTACATCTTTAGGCATTTGCTCTACCGCAATATCTGGGGAAATTCCAACTCCTTCCACAGCCCATTCACCATTGACATCGTAGAAACCGCCTCTTGGAGCGACCATCCGTCCACCATCTATGAAAGGAGGCGTATCCCAAGTACCTACTAAGCCTCCCCAGGTTTTAGTTCCGATGAGTGGGCCTATTTCCATCTTAATGAAAAGATATGGAAGTAAATCTCCTCCTGATCCAGCACGTTCGTTGATCAGCATGACTTTTGGTCCCCAGATACCAGACATAGGTGTGGTGAAGGGGCGATGGTCATTCGCTCTTGAATTGAAGTAGCCATGAAGTTCTCGAGCCATGATGTCTACCATGTAGTCAGCGGCAGACCCGCCTCCATTATTTCGCTCATCGATTACGGCGCCTTTTTTGTCCTGCTGGGAGAAGTAGTACCGATTGAAATAGGTATATCCTGGTTGACCGGTGTTTGGAAGATAGACGTATGCGAGCTTTCCATCCGATAGTTCATCGACTTTTCTTCTATTACCCTCTACCCAATCCATCATTCGTAATTGGGATTCATTGGCTACGGGTTTGGTAGCGATCATTCTTGCTCCGTCCAAGCCTGGCTTTGAGTTAAGGTGAATAGTAGTGTATTGATTTGCTGTTCCTTCCAAGTATTCATACAAGTTGGTGTTGGCTTGGATTTCTTTTCCGTTGATGCCTACCAGGTATTCCCCGACTTTCGCTTCATTGCCTGGATGAGCTAATGGTGCAGTCAGATTTGGATTCCAGCTTTCTCCATTATAAATCTTGCTGATACGATAATGTCCATTTACCATTTCAAAATCAGCTCCCAAGAGTCCAATGGGTACACGGTCGATATCAGGAAAATCGCCACCTCGGGTATAGGAATGGCCTACCGCTACTTCACCACCAATGATATCGATGATGTAATTCATATCTGTACGGTGACGCACATGGTCTACCCACGGCTTATACCATTCGTAGATATCGTCCCAAGGGGCACCATGCACATTGTCAACATAAAGGAAGTCTCGCTGATAGCGCCAGCCTTCTCTGTAAATCTGCTGCCACTCTTCCTGCGGGTTGACTTTGACTTTCATGGAGGAAATTGCTTTAAGCGCTCCATCTCCTACTTTCTTGTTTGATCCAGAAGTTTCGATGATTCCCCAAGTTGAGCCTGATTGGTAGAGTATGGACTTTCTGTCTTTAGAGACTACCACTTGATTTACTCGAGATAAAAATTCTTCCGACTTTTGCTTTTTAAGGTCATATTTTCGGAGGACTGTCCCTTGATTGGGAATTGCTTCCATGTAGAAAACCGTTCCTTCTGGACCAGCGGCAAGACCAATATAATTTCGATCAGGAATATCCACGGCTACAATTCTTCTTTCAATATTCTCAGGGTCAACTTTTACCGTGACTGCTCCATTCTCTTCTTTCTTTTCCCCATTAGCCTCTTTGGCTTTTTCTTCGTCACTTTTTGGAAGAAGTGGAGATTTTTCATTTGCATCCAGAATGGCAAAATACAGATGCCTTGTCACAGGCCTATCGTAGCTGCTCATATCCAGCCAGCCTGTATTCAGTCCAAAATTGGTGGAGGCTAGAAAGTACAAATACTTTCCACTTTCATCCCAGACTGGGGAAATGGCGTCGGCTAATTGATCGCTGATTTGGATCTTTTCGTTGGTGTCAACATTGAGGACAAAAATCGATTTGAACTGATTATCCATCAGTCTGGAATAGGCTATCCATTTCCCGTCAGGTGACCAAACTGGATTCATGGAGCGATTAGGATGTGCAAATCGGTCTGTTTCAACTATTCGTGCATTTCCACTTTCAATTTCAACAAGCCAAATATTATAGTCCGTATCTGTGAATGCGAGATGTCTTCCATCCGGAGCCCATTCCGGCTCGAAGAAAAAGCTTGGATCTGGAATTTTGATAGTCTTCTCAATGGTACTGCCTGTTTGATCGGCAATGATTAATTGATATTCTCCGGATTGATCAGAGAAGTAGGCGATCTTTTGGCCATTAGGTGACCAAGCTGGGGCTCGTTCGGCAGAACTCGAGGTATTGGTGATATTTCTGCCGGATCCGTTTTCTTTTGGAACGGTGATGATCTCACCGCGAAATTCAAATAATGCGCGCTGCCCGGTAGGAGAGAGGTAGGGATTCTGAAGTTGACTGGCAGAAACATCCACCCATCGCTCTCTAGCCCAATGGAAATCGCCCTTAACCTCGATCTCTACCTGCGTCAAAGAGCCATTTCCAGGGTCAAATAAGTGTAGATACCCTCCTTGCTCGATAATGATTGCATCTGGCCCGGCATCAATGCTTTTGATATCAAAATCCTTCAAGAAGGTTTCTTGTTTTTCTTGACCGGTTACAGGATCGAAGGACCAAAGATTGGCCAGAAAATCCCGCTCCGAAATGTAATAAACTTTATTTCCGAGCCAAACAGGATCAGTATGCCGCTCATTGTCCAATTGCGGGGTCATCTGAAGAGAATAGTCTTTCATATCGACTATCCAGATGGGTTTGGCTTGTCCACCGCGATGATTTCTCCATTCCGGATCCCAAAATGAAATTTGCTGATAAGCAATGTGAGAAGCATCAGGGGAAAGTTCTCCATTCACAGCTCTTGGAATGGCCAATGATTCGGGAATTCCTCCATTCTTGGAAATTTTAAAAAATTTAGATTCCTCTGTCGCATGTCCGTCTCTGCCAGAGGTAAATAAAACGTGCTGTCCATCAGGAGTCCATCCTGTGACATTATCTGCACCTGGATGCCAGGTCAATCGTTGTGGCTCACCACCTTCTGATGGAATCAGGTAGACATCCGTATTGCCATCATATTGTGCCGTAAATGCGATATGTGTGCCGTCTGGAGAAAAGTGTGGAAGAGATTCTTCTCCTTCATTGCTGGTAAGCCGGATCGCTTGACCTCCACTTCGAGATACTTTCCAAAGGTCATTTGCATAGACAAAAACAATTTCGGATTGGCTAAGCGTAGGCTGTCGAAGCAGCTGGGTTCCCTGCCCCAAAGCTGACTGGCTGAGCACACCACAGATCAATAATGTGATGAGGTTTTTCATAAATGATTGAATTTGGGTTTTTATAAAAATAGATGAATTGTGAGTAAATCCGAAAAGTACCCGCACTATTCTGATAAGTGGCTTTCGGGATGCCTTTAAATGGAAAAATCCGTCCTCCTTCTATTTAAGATCTAAGAGAAGGGGACGGATTATTAGGAAGAAAAGGATTTCTAGCGATTAGCCAGCAAGGAGTTGATCTGTGATTTGATTGTTTCCATGACAGAAGCTTTCAGCTTCTTCTTTTTGAAAGTCGCTTCCATACTTTTCATCAATTGCACCGCGGCTTTTTCATCACCCTCTTTGAGCATACCATTAGCCAATTGCCTGTAAGCCCAATTCAGCGTGATATTATCTAGGCCTTTATCTCCTGCAGATTCAGAGAAGACCTTGTCCAAGTGACTTGTCGCTTGCCCGAGGTCTCTTTTTCTCACCTGTAGTTTTTGACTTTCGGGATCTACTATTTTATAAGTCATAGATTCATTGATACCCAAGATGAAGTCAGCATAAATACTCAGCGAATTTTTGGCATGTTTTTCTGATACTTCTTTCAAAAGATCATTCCCATTTTTAAGGCTTGGACTATCTGATCCCATTAAGTAGAAAAGCATCCCTACATCATCATGGAAATAGCTATCAGCAATAGCATCTTCCTGCGCATTGAGAGGTGATTTTACCCTGATTTTCACATCCTCACTTTGAATGACAGAACCATCTGGCGTTCTGTAAGCACCCTTAATCTTGTAAATACCTGGTGCATCAAAATAAAATCCATCTCTTCCGTAGCCTATATACGCACTGGCGTAGAGCGTGTCTTTTTCGTCAGTCAGCACGGCATCCTTGACCGCTACGCAGTTATGTCCAACGGGCTCATAATTCATTACCTGTCCATTAGGCTTCATGATACCTATGCGAACTTGCTCATATTTTGGATGTACATGAGCATTTACCCGTTGATCATCTTTGAGTCGCGATCGAAGTTTAATCTCAACGACCACCGGTTCGCCTAAAGCGTAAGAGCTTTTAATAGGAACGATTTCTAGCCTGAGGCCACTGTTGTCATCGTGGATATCTGCGGTGAGGTCCTCTATGTGGCGATGGGGAGCCTCTAAACCTGCGCCTTGTGCCCAATCATTTCCACCCATGACTACACTATTGTAATATCCATGTCTCAGATGTTCTAGCTCTCCAGTGTCGAAGGCAAAGGTGAAATTGGCCCAAAACTGTCCATTTCCGTTGCGGTTGTCATAGCCCCAAGGATAGTTCATCCAGCTTAAGCTATCGGGTCTGCTTTTATCCCAACTATGCAGGAGGTTGAAGGCATGTCCCAATTCGTGGACATAGGTGAAGAGTTGGTTTCTAGTATAATTATTACCACTGAAATAGCTGGCAAGCGTATCTTGGAATACAGCAGCTCCTTGTCTATGCGGCTTGTTTGAACTCTTATAGTCAAACATAATTCCCAAAAGCGTATTGCTGACAGCTCTTCGTGCAGCAAACAACCAAACGGCCCACTGAGGGGAATTTTTGTACACACTGAAGTGCCTCACCATGCTGGCATGCATCTCGCTCTCTGTCCATTTGGAGTCGCTCCCTGCTTCGCTGGTATTGATGTAGTTGTTGCTTCCCGTATAATTCATTTGAATTCCAGCTTCCTGGAAAGCAGATACTAAGTTTAGAGTCCGTGTAGGACCTGGGTTTGAGTAGGTACCGGTATTGTAACTTCCAAATAGAGTCGTTCCCTGCTCGACATCTGTCTCAAGCTGCAAGGTTCTGAAATATTGCGATTTGAAGGCACAGGTATAAATAGCACCCGAGGTAGAGTTTTGCATCATGGTCACCTTGGCTGAGGCCCTAGTAGCAAAGATGTAATTTCGAGAGATTTCAATTTTTGCCCGGTTAGCCCACATGGATTTAGTGCCTGTAAACGAGCCAGAAATAGTCACTTTGGTTGAGCCATAGACCACTGTGGGATTTTTCATGATAAAAGAACCCCAATAGCTGGTCGTACTTCCTACTCGAAAAAAGTCAAAACTAGCCATTCTGAGATTGCTGGTGCCATCGACATCCACTCTCAGAATGAGCTGCCAGCCTGATTGAACTGTTTCATAACTTCCCGATACCCGGTGTCTAGCGATTTCTATAGGTCGCCTCCAGTCCAGAATTCTCCGATCGATTGGTTGGATGGTGTTGATGTTTTGAATGTTTGCATCAGGACTTGACTCCTCCAATGCATCCAATTCCGCCTGGTCAATCTCGAGTCCCTCTTCTTGAAAAGGATTTTGCTGGAACTCTTCTTCGAACTGATTTTCGGGGCTATTTTCTACAAAAGAACCCATCCCCGGATCGTTAAAACTTGTCATAGCAATAAAATTTATAGTTGAACAAAAAGAAAATTCAAAATGGGGGTAATAAACAATAGAAATACGCTATAAACATTCGGAATATAGATTATAAATACCTAAAAATCAAGCAAATAAGTTAAAATATAAAGGCGGGCTTGTCCACTAATTTCTCAATCAAAAAGCTAAGATTTTGTGTTTTTATCGTAAAAACTTAAACGAAAAAAGCAAGAGTATAAACACTGTGAAAATTGAGTTTAATGACGTCTTTTTTGGGGTTTTTATGACTGAAAAAAGAATCAATACATTTCCTTGAAGATTTATTAAAACGTTAATTATCAGATTATTAATTAAAGAAGTAAAATTAATTAGAGAATAAACCTAGTTCTTATTCCATCAATCTATTGACAACTTTAAACTCATTCATGACACGATAGGCTGCTCGGGTGATGTCAGCTTGAAAAGTAGGAGAAGCTTCATCAAAATTTGCTGCCGTGTAACCTTGCCAGATAGTATTTCCCCGTTTGGTGTCGATCACGTAGATGACCAGCATCCCATTGTTTTCCTTGTACTTGATTTGATTGTACGTTTCGTCTTTTTCTCTTTCTTTCTCTTCTTCATCTTCATCCTCTTCGACTACTTCCGCACCTCTGCTTTTAAGCCAATAATCAAACTCCGGTTGTACGTATCCACGATAGCGGATCGAATCCATGAAAATCTTGTAGGAAACCAACATATCAGGTTTTTCGGGCTTTTCTCTGAAGCCCTGAGACCCTAGACGTGCTCCAATGGTTGCATTCAAAACTGGTCGGATCAGACTCGTATCTACTTCTGTCGGCTCTACAAAAGCAAAAGTCTTATACCTTTTGAAAGATGCTTGATAATTGTAGTCATATTCGGTCACATAGTCTTTTTGAGTGAAACACCCCGTAGCTATTATGACGATCATTCCAAATAATATAATCGAGCTTTTCATGTGTTTTAATTTGTCTTTAAGCGGTCACATGGAATCTTGCATGAATTCCCCGATCCATCGGGGCATCCCAGTGTATCTCGGCTCTGACATGCTCGATTTCATGATTTGATTGGTTGTTGGTATTCAGGAAAATGTAAAACTTCAGAATCAGATGTTTGTTCCAAAGTATTGACATCCAGTATGATGAAATTTAAAAATTCTTTTCCAGAAAAGATAATCTGCGATATTATCTTATTTTGAAATCAATAATTTGTCATTCTTCTGACGCTGGTTAATTTGATTTTTAACTACTTAAACATGTTATCTGAGAAACACGAATTCGAAAATCATATTCATCAGATTAAGGATTGTAAAATCTGCGAAAAATACCTGCCGCTAGGAGCCAATCCGGTCTTTTCAGTCCATCCAAAAAGTAAGATTCTAATCATAGGTCAAGCACCGGGCACACGAGTGCATGCAACAGGCATTCCTTGGAATGACCCCAGTGGCGATAATTTGAGAAATTGGTTGGGAATGGAAAAGGAGGTTTTTTACGATCCGGAAATTGTGGGTATCATGCCGATGGGATTTTGCTATCCGGGTAGGGGAAAGGGCGGTGATTTACCACCTCGGCCCGAATGCGCTCCTCAGTGGCATGCATCGCTTCTAGACTGGATGCCTAATGTTCAGCTTACACTTCTGATAGGCGCTTATGCTCAAAAGTATTATTTGGGTGCAAGCCGAAAAAAGACACTGACTGAGACCGTCAAAAGCTTTGAAGCGTACAGCCCAGACCTTTTTCCTTTAGTCCATCCTTCTCCTCGAAATCGTTTATGGATGCGAAACAACCCTTGGTTTGAATCTGAAGTAGTCCCTCAATTGCGAAAAAGGGTTTGGCAAATTTTGGGCTAGGCTTCAAGACATTTTTTAAGCCCATCTTCCATGGGAGTGGCTTTCCAGCCAAAGGCTTTTTCAAATTTGCTGCTATCGAAGCAATAGTCTTCTTCGAGCTGATAGCTCAGTTCTTTTACTTCTCTCAAAGGCTGAATGAACAGACCTAAAAGCGAAATTGCCCAAGATGGAAGGACCTGAAGTTTGAAATCTTTCTTGAGATGGGTATTTAGGATATGGGTAATTTCCTCTACAGAGTTGAAAGCTTGATCAGTAGGTAGATTCCAGGTCTGATTCCAAGTGTTTGGGCTTAATGCCAATTCTACCGTTGCTTTGCCGGCATCAGGAATGTAGATAAAGGAATGCTTACTTTTGGCATTGAAGAGCCATTGAGGATTTTTGCCTGATTTCATCCTGCTGATGATCAGCTCATGCAAAAGGCTGTTTTTGGCATTGGGTCCATAAAAATCAGGAGCCCTCGCAACAATTGCTTCCAGACTTTTTTCTTCAACCTCTCGCCAGAGCATTTTCAAAATATGCAATCTGACCTTGCCTTTGGTGCTTTCGGGGTTCAGGGCGGTGCTTTCAGTCAGGTTCCCGATTTTTGTCGGATCACAGGCATACATATTGTCAAAAAAGACCAATTTGGCTTGCTGTGCTTTACAGGCTTCCAGCGTGTTTTCCATGATGATTGGCCATTCTTTTTCCCAGACCTTTTTGTCGTATTGAATACCTGCTACTAAAAAAACTACATCAACACCTTCAGCCGCCTTTAGGACATCATCGGCATGAAGAAGGTTGCCGCTGATTAATTCGTCATTGGGGTTGACTTTCTTTGGGTTTCTACTAAACAATTTAATCCCTACTCCCTTGTCAGCCAATTCCTTAGCAATGATTTGTCCGATGTTGCCATTTGCGCCGAGAATTAATGCCTTTTTCATAATTCAGAATAATTATAACCCTGCCAAGTCCCATTTTGCAATGGTTTCTTCGATCAGAGCAAGGATTTTTTCATTGACTTTTTGAAAGTATTCCTTTGCTTGTTCTTGGTTAAAATTTGGGTACCCCTGACCTTCTTGATAGAGGCCGATTGAGGATGGGAAAGGCACCGCAGACCAGGACTTGTCTTTTGGGTAGGCAGTAGCTTGATTGGAGTTGTAGCGCTCCTGATGAACAAGGGTGGGATCGATAGCTTGGATATACGCTGTTTCATTAAGCCCCGCATGGCCTCCGTCCTCTTTGAATACTTCCAATGTCACATCCGAAGCATAGCTCCACCAGTTGACTACTAAAGTTCTGATTTGTAGTTCATTGGCTATTTCACCTGCTATTTTTTGAAGGACAGCTGTTTGTCCTCCGCCGTGTCCATTCAGAATGATGATGTTTTTAAAACCATTTCTGGCCAGTCCTTTTAAAATGTCTCGGATAAAAAGCGAATAGGCTTCCTCAGAAATCTCGAAGGCTCCAGGGTAATTGGCCATGCTGCCTGTCATCCCATAGTTCAATGTAGGGGCAATCAACGCATTGAGCTCATCAGCAATATCCTTAGCCATAGCAAAAGGAGCGGTATTATCTGCGCCATTATTGATGACTCCGTGTGGTTCTAGAGTTCCGGTAGGAAGTAATACTGTCTGAATCTTTTCTGGGACAAACTCTGCAAACTCCATCCAATTTATTCGGTCCATTTCTCTTGTCGTAAGGGTCTGGGCTATAGATGAGAGTACAAAAAAATTAAGGACAAGGAATGGAATAAACTTTCTCATAGGGATTAGGTGGTTTTGCTTTTGGGAAGACTGATTAGGATCTCGGTGCCTTCATCAAGTTCGCTTTTTATTTCCAATGAACCTTCGTTTTTCTCAATAAACTCTCTGACAAGCAGTAGTCCAAGGCCTGTTCCTTTCTCTTTGTGTGTTCCTGGAGAAGATTGCACTCTGACCATCTTGTTGTTGATTTCATCCAACTTTTCGGGAGATATCCCCACACCTTCATCTTTGATAGAGAGTAGTATATTGTTTTTTTCTTCGGAAAGCTGAATTGAAATTTGTCCCTCAGGCTTTGAAAACTTAATGGCATTCTGCAAGCAATTTTGAAGGATGATCTTGAGTTGCTGAGGATCTGCTATAGCAAAAACTGGAGAAGTTGGCGGATCAAATTTAAAGCTGAGGCTCTTTGCCATCGCTTGATAAGAGAGGTGATTTAATTGCTTTTGAATGGTTTCTTCTAAGTTTACTTCGATTGGCTTGGTGATAATACCGTCAAGTTGAGCATGTGACCAATCTAGCAATTCCTCTAGAAGTTGATGAGTCTGATTGACTTGATTTGTAAGTAGGTCTTGTACACTCTTTCGTTCTTCTTCCCCTTTGAAAAATCCTGCCTTACTCAATTCTAAGAGTTGCTTGATGGAAGTAACAGGTCCTTTTAAATCATGCGAAAGGATAGAAAAAAGCTTGTTTTTTTCTTCGTTTATAGAGGTGAGCTTTTCGTTTTTGGCCTCGATCTCTTCTTGTTTGACTTTGAGCTGCTCAGCAAACTTATTTTTCTTCACCAAAAGTCTCGAGTACAAGATTAGCCCGGATATCGTCACTGCCAATGCGATCAACAAAAGAATCAAGTATTTTCTATTGAGACGTAATTCGTTTTGGGCACTTTCCTGCTCTTGCTTAAGTACCTCATTTTCTGCATCGCTCAGCTGCAATTGTAGAAAACTGATCTCCGAATTTTTGTTTTGATTGTAAAGGCTATCAGAATAAGACTTGTTGATTCTGCTGAACACCAATGCTTGCTGGTAGGATCCTGCCTTCTCGTAAGCTGTCGAAAGAATTGCCGAAGCCCGCTCCTTATCCCAAAGCGCATCGACCCGCTCAGCATAGTTGAGGGCTAGTTTTCCGTATTCGATTGCACTTGTATAATCCTTTCTTTCGCATTCGATTTCGGCAAGACCCGCATAGGTAAAAGTCAATTCCCAGTTTGAGATTTTGGGATATTCATTCAAAACTTGCTGATAGGTCTGTTCAGACTTTGAAAAGTCCCCCATTTCAAAATAGACCTTAGCCTGTCTATTGATTATCATGGGCACAAGCGGCTCATCGGGATAATTACTCAAAAAATTCAGGCC
Source organism: Algoriphagus sp. NF (assembly GCF_028823735.1). Lineage (NCBI taxonomy): Bacteria > Pseudomonadati > Bacteroidota > Cytophagia > Cytophagales > Cyclobacteriaceae > Algoriphagus > Algoriphagus sp. NF. Next base: position 82,527 of record NZ_JAPEIB010000014.1, on the reverse strand, counting down.
TGTTTTGAGTGAAATCATGGCCTCCTCGTAATTCCCCAATTCAGATTCAGAAATTCCTTTGTTAAAATAATTCTTTCCTAGCCCAACACTGTCTTGAAGTTCTTGATTGATTTTAATGCATTCATCCAAGACCTTGATTGAATTTTCATACTCGTGCTGACTTAGATAAATGAGCGCTCTTCCATTGAGAGCATAGACGTAATCTTTTTTACTGTTTTGGTCTTTTAGTATTGCAATTGCATTAGAAAAATGCCTTAAAGAACTTGGATAATCACCATTAACATAATAAAGGGTGCCGGATTGGTTTTCAAGCTTTCCTAGAAGTATGGGGTCCTTTGGGAAATACTCATTTCTAATCTTCTCTGCCTGATTTAGAAAGTACCATGCACTGTCTAGTCTGATGTATCGGGATGTAATAGACCGATCTAACAAGCTATCAAAAGTGTCCCGTTGAGCGAACAGTGCTAAGGGAGTTGCCAAGACGAAAATCCAAACTAGGACAAATCTCACTACCAAGGTTTGAAAGGGTATTTGAAATAAGAATTGCTAAATTATAGAATATTCCTGCTTGACGAAAGCTTAATTAGACCATATTGATTTTCATTGTAAATATTTCGAGAATTTTACCAATTTGGCTTGATGCCAGGAGCAAAAGGGAACCTTAAGCTCTTGTAATATTCGAGATCACCTTGCGGTTTTTCAATCTCGTCGGGAAATGGTTTTCCAGAAAAAGTCTGGAAGTACAAAAGGCAGGCATTTCGCCACCATCGAGCCTCTTCTATTTGAACAGAAAGCAATTGATTGACGTGATGAAATCGCTCTTCATCCAATTGACCCTCAAGTTTTTGCCAATTTCCCTTCATTTCAAGAGCGGTTTTTACACCCGAGTCGTAGTGAAGAGCCATTTCTTCCCAGAGTGTTTTTCCCGATTTCATTTGAAAATCCCAAGGGATGTGATGAAACCAAAGCAGGTATTTCTCTGGAATTTGATTTGGGTCAGACCATTCTTTGACTATTTCAGGGGCATATTGGCCAAGGGCATTGCTTCCCGAAGAAGTCCGATCAAAACCGATTCCTTGGTTATCAGCTTTATGGTAATAAAGAGAAGTCCAATCCGCTCTTCCTCCTTCTACCCAAGGCCCAGGACCATAATGGTGGCTTCTACCCATTAGGTGATGCAATCCTAGTGGAGTCATATAATTGACTGCTGCTTCATGTGATTTCATCATGATATTTTGGATAGAAGAGAGCAATGTCTTTTCATGGCCAAAGGTTAGTTTGATCCATTCTGAAGCTATGCTTTCCGCATCTTGATAGGGGTTCCAGGCCATTTTGCCAAAGGCATACCAATTAGCCTGACCGAATAAGTGTCCGGTCCAGTTTCTGTCTGTCCCGATATTAGAGACGCCCGCCATTAATGTCAGTTCTTGGCCGGAGTCCGAACCGTCAATGATGCTTGCAACAGTTGAAGATGGACTAGGTCGATAAGTTTTAGTATTCAAAATCTCCTCCCACATAGGACCCAAATACACCAATTGAGTAGCCTGCCCCAGGTATTCTTGAGTGATTTGAAATTCCATACCCAGATTGGTCTCATCCACTGCTCCGAATAGCGGATGAAAAGGCTCTCTGGGTTGAAAGTCAATTGCCCCGTTTTTGACCTGGATAATTACATTTTCCAAAAACTTTCCATTCAAAGGTTCAAATTCGAGATTTGCCTGCTTGTGTCGGTCTTCGTCGATTTCATTCGAATAAACGAATGCTCTCCAAATCACATTCCCGCCGAATGGAGCCAAAGCTTCCGCTAGCATATTTGCACCCTCTGCATGATTTCTACCATACTCGTGAGGACCGGGTTGACCCTCTGAATTAGCCTTGACCAGAAATCCACCAAAATCAGGGATATGCTGGTAAATCATCTGGACTCTTTCCTTCCAGAATCCCTGGACATCCGAATCTAGCGGATCGGCTGTATCCAGATTTCCCATTTCGATAGGAGCTGAAAAACGGGCAGTGAGATAAACCTTGATGCCATAGGGTCGGAAAAGGTCTGCAAGAACCTTCACTTTTTCGATAAAATCTTCCCGTAGAATCCAAGCATTTGCATTGACATTGGTTAGGGAAACTGCATTGATTCCAAGACTTGCATTGGCTCTAACATAGTCAATATACCTCGGGTCGATATAGCCCGGAAGCTTATGCCAATCCCAAATCGAAAACCCTGCATAGCCTCGTTCCACCGTGCGATCCAAATTGTCCCAATGATTCAGCATCCGCAATTGAACCTTGGGCTGATCCGAATTTTCCGCATTTGAATCGAACTCACCGATTTGGATACTTTTCAAAAAGTCAAAACTTCCGTACAAAACCCCGATTGGAGAGTTGCCGGTGATGATGTAGATCTTCTTTCCGTTGATTTCCAGCGGTCCACGCCAGTATCCTTCTTCGCCTAGATTTTTGATTTCAGCCTGCTGTGACAGCCCGAGATACTGAGATAGTTCAGATCGAGTACCTACAAGGAGTTTGAAATCCCCGTCCCTTGTTGAAAGGAAATTGGCTTTTTGGTCTAAAAATCCCTCAGCACTTCGAGTAAACTCCTCTTTGATGATATCATAAGTGGGATTTTTAGCAAAAAAATAGATTCCCGAAAAGAGCTGATTGACTTCCTCTCGGAGTTTACTTTCTTCGATTTTTTCGTAAGAAAGCCAAAGCTGGTAACCGTCTTTTGCTTGTAGGTTTGGCAGCAGAAAAAAGGTAATTAGAAATGCGAATAATAGGTTTTTCATGTGTTTAATTGTCTCTTCCTAAAATTGTAAAAAAATTAGTGGCTTTGCCAATCAAATAGGAGGAGTGGTCAAAACCTGAAAAACTTCATCCTTGACAATTCACGTCAAAGAATGCCGATCACTGCCTAAATAGTGAAGAGCTTTTTTATCTTCGCTTTCTGACTTTTGAGATATGGCTGAGCAATCCAAACCTTTTATCATCTACAAATCCTCGGCGGGATCGGGCAAAACCTACACGTTGACCTTGGAATACCTCAAACTTGCCCTCCAAAATCCACCAACTGCTTTTAAGCAGATTTTGGCTGTAACCTTTACCAATAAGGCCACGCAGGAGATGAAGGAGCGAATTTTGAAGGTTTTGGGTCAGCTAAGTCGAAAGGAAATTTCTGGCTCAGAATTAGAAAAGGTCCTGATGGAGTCTTTAGGTTTGAGTCCCGAGGAACTTCAATCCAGAGCCAAGCAAACACTCCTTCATATCCTTCACGGATATGGCTATTTTGCTGTCAGCACCATTGATTCATTTTTCCAGCGGGTGATTCGGTCTTTTGCAAGGGAAATGGACCTACAAGCCAAATTTGATCTTGAAATGGATACAGATGCCGTTTTGGAGCGATTGGTGGACCGACTTGTAGAGAAGGTTAGTCAGGATAAAAACTTGAGTACTTGGCTGGTAGATTATGCAAAGGAGCAGATTGAAAATGAGAAGTCCTGGGATATCCGATCAGGGATCAAAAGTTTGGGTTCTGAAATTTTCAAAGAAGGTTTCAAGGCCTATAGACTGCTTTTTCAACAAAGTGTAGCCCAAGAAGGATTCTTGGGGGAATTCCGTCAATTCATCCGGTCTGAGCGGGCCAAATTAAAAGCCGAAGCTGAGTCCATGAGGCAGAAAGCAGAGGAAATCCGGGTTGCTCATGGCTTAGAATGGACGGATTTTAAAGGAGGAAGTAAAAGTTTTGCATTGCGATTTTCCAGACTGGGCGATCCGAACAATCCGATACCTGAATTGACGGGGCCAATGCTTAGAGACTTGCCAGATCCGCAAAACTGGTATAAAAAAGGAGATAAAAATGCTTCAGCCATAGAGTCAGCAATTCGTGATGGATTGGATCAGATTCTCTTTTCTTGGCCAGAAAAGTTGAAGCAATGGAATACCTTTGAAGCCTTACACCGAAATCTCAATGCCTTTGGCGTTTTTAGAGACCTGATTTTGGAATTGCGTGAGCTGAAGGATGAGGAAAGCATCCTTCTGATTTCGGATGTGAATGACTTTTTGCAGGAGATTACCAAAGACAATGATACGCCATTTATTTATGAAAAAATAGGCAATCAATACCGTAACTTCCTGATTGATGAGTTTCAGGATACCTCTGATTTTCAGTGGTCAAGCTTTAAGCCTTTACTTGAAAACTCACTTGCCTCAGGTAATACCAATTTGCTGGTGGGGGATGTCAAGCAATCCATCTATCGCTGGAGAGGAGGGAAGCTGGAGTTGCTGCTGTCTGAAGTTCAAAAGCAAATTCCCGGCTCTTACATTCAAGAGAAAAACCTTGATACCAATTACCGAAGCTTACCTGGAATTATTCGGTTTAACAATGCCTTGTTTCAAGCGCTCCCATCTCTAATGGAAGCTGGTATTGAAAAAGAATTCGGCATTGATTCGGAAGACTTACTCAGTAGTGCCTTCAATGAAGCCAAGCAAGAAATTCCTGAAAAGAAACTCGAATTGGATTTTCAGGGCAAAATACGAATTGAGTTTACCCAAAAGCCGGCGCGGTCAGGGTATCAAGTTGAAGAAGATGAGGAGGAAGAAGAAGATGGAGTTTTGGAAAAGTTGCCACAACTCGTCAAAGACCTGCAGGACAGAGGTTATCAGTTAAAAGATATCGCCTTCCTGGTTCGGAAAAATGCACAAGGGGTAGAAATCGCTGATTACCTGATGGCTTATGACCGAGACCATCCTGATTCTTCCTATCGCTTTGATGTGCTTTCAGAGGAATCCCTCTTTTTGGATAAGTCTGCCGCTGTCAAATGTTTACTCGCTTTATGGCAATATCTCAGCAATCCGTCTGACCGCGTTGCACTCAAAACTGCCTGGTACTATTATGCTTTGCTACATGAGATTCCTTTTTCTCATGAACTCTTCCATAAGTTCAAACAAGTACCTGAGCTAAAATCCAAGGACGAAGAATTGAAGGCGCGAACCAATGAATTTCTTCAGTTGCCTTTGTTGGAATTGATTGAGGAAAGCATTGCCTTCCTAGGCTTGATGGAGCTTCGGGCTGATTTGGCCTATATCTCTGGTTTCAAAGAGGCTGTTTTTGATTTTGTAAAAAACAATCGCGCTGATTTAGTCGGATTTCTGGATTGGTGGGAACTGAACAAAAGGAAACGTACCGTCAAAATCCCAGAAGATCATGATGCCATGCGGATTTTGACTATTCATAAATCCAAGGGACTGCAATTCAAGGTGGTGATTATGCCTTTCTTGGATTGGAAGATTGTCTCCTCGGGGCTTCAAGCTCCCGTGATTTGGTCTCCATTTGAAGCCGAGAATGGGCTAAAAACCATTGTTCCTTTGACTCATGGAAGCACTTTGAAGGATTCCTATTTTTCCAAAGCCTACGAAGATGAAGTCAAGCTGGCTTATCTGGATTCTTTGAATATGCTGTATGTGGGCTTCACAAGGGCAGAGGAGGTGGTTTGGGGGTATTCGAATTTCACAAATAGTAAATCCAGTGGGGTTTCCCAAAAATCCACCGGGAATGTTTTATTCAATCTGTTTTCTTCCAATTTTCAGATTTCTGAATTTAGTTCAAATCAGCGTTGGGATAAGGAAAAATTGGTTTTTGAAGCAGGGGAATGGGCTGCTCTCAAGAAAGGCGAAACCCAGCCTAGTTTTGTTCAGAAGCAATTGCGATGGGAAACTCAGGACTGGCGATCCAAACTTAAAACGAAAACCATCGCCTGGGACTTTTCGGAAAATGGTTTGCAAGCTCGAGCGCAGCGAAAATTGGGGGTCATTGTCCATGAACTCTTGGCTGCTTCCCAAACCCAAGAAGAGGCCATTAGACTCCTTCAACAATATACTTTTGAGGGAAGAATCGATCAAGAAACAGCCAATGATGTCACGGATCAATTGAAAAAACTATTTGAAATACCCGAGTTCCAAAGCTGGTTTGGAGGGGATTATCTGACTTTGGCAGAGCAGGAAATTCTTTTACCTGGAGGAAACCAAAAGCGACCGGACCGGGTCTTGATCGGCGATCAGGAAGTCATTGTAGTAGATTTTAAAACAGGTGAAAAGTATTCCTCTCATCCAAAGCAAGTCAAAGAATACATGGATTTGGTTCATCAGCTGAGTCAGAAACCTGTCAAAGGATTTTTATGCTATTTAGAACCCACAGAAATTATTGAAGTATGAACCCATTTTTGAAAGAAACTGCTCAAAAACTTTTGGATTCGCATCATCATATGGAAGAATTGGTGGTGGTTTTGCCAAATAGAAGAGCAGGGCTGTTTTTTACGCGATATCTGGGTGAGTTGATTGATCAGCCCCTTTGGATGCCGGAAGTCAAAACGATCGAGCAGTTATTTTATGGTTTGGCTGGAAATACGCCCGCAGATGATTTGACTTTGATCTTTGAGTTGTATGAGCTTTACAGGCAAATTCAAGAGGAACCCGAGGATTTTGATCGCTTTTATTTTTGGGGAGAGTTGATTTTAAAAGACTTCAATGATCTGGACCAATTTCTTGCTCCTGCAAAAGTTTTGTATCAAAACCTCGCCGAAATCAAGGCTTTTGAGTCCGATTTAAGTTTCCTCACCCCAGAGCAACGTGACTTGATCTCTCAGTTTTGGTTAGCATTTGCCAAGCAAAATGATCAGGAAAAACAGAAGTTTCTTCGATTTTGGGAAATTTTGGGCCGCTTGTATGAGGACTTTCAGCATAGACTTAAAACAGCTGGATTGGCATATTCAGGCCAATTATATCGAAAAGTAGCAGAGAATCTGGATACGATCCCAAGACCGGAAAAGCAACATGTCTTTGTGGGTTTCAATGCCTTCACCTTGGCAGAGGAACGATTGATTGGGCATTTCGTCAAGGAGTTTGGTGCGGAGATTTTCTGGGATCTAGACCAATATTACCTGAATGATAAACTGCAGGAAGCGGGTTTGTTTTTCAGAGATTATCATCGGGATTCCATTTTTGGAAAGACTTTTCCGGAGGAAATACCTGATCGAATTCGGCATCAGCGAGAAAATATTCATGTACATTCCATCCCATTGAAAACCAACCAGGCCAATTTGGTTGGGAAGCTTTTGGAAGAGATTCCTGCGGAAGAGGCCTTGGAAGAGACGGTGATTATTTTGCCGGATGAACAGCTTCTTTTTCCGGTACTGCATTATTTGCCGCGGCAGATTGATAAGTTGAATGTGACCATGGGCTATCCGGTCAGGAATGCGCCTGTTTATGCCTTTTTGGATGCGGTCTTGGATTTGCAGCGCTATGTGAAATTCCGGGAAGATGGGGTGAGTTTTTATCACAAGCCAGTGACGGATTTATTGTCATTTTCCTATCTATTGCAGGAAGACCCAACTCATTTTCAGGGATTGCTGGACAAAATCAAGGGCGAAAATCTTCTAGAAATTCCTGCTAATCTTTTGGTCGGCCAATCTAAATTAGCTGCGCTAGTTTTCAAGCAAGTAAACCCTTCAGAGATTTTTGATTACTTGACGGAATTGATCACTCACCTGGCATTGATGCTACAGGAGGATGAGGTTCAGCGGTCTTATCTTTTTCAGGCTTTCAAACAATTGAACCGAATCAAGGAAATTTTCCAAGGCAATCATTCCAAGGCTTTAAAAATTGATTTTGTACTCAAGCTCTTTCGGCAGATTTTCAGAGAACTCAAGCTTCCTTTTGAGGGTGAGCCACTTCAGGGCCTGCAAATGATGGGAGTACTGGAGTCCAGAAACCTGGACTTTCGAAGAGTCATCATTTGCGATCTGAATGAAGGGAGTTTTCCTCCCGGAGGTGGCATCAATTCCATGATCCCATTCAATCTTCGCAGAGCATTTGGACTTCCTGTTCAGGAGCAAAATGACGCTATTTATGCTTACACGTTTTATCGACTTCTGCATCGAGCTGAAGAAGTTCATTTGATCTATACGACGGCGGCGGATCAAGGTAAAGCAGGGGAGATGAGCCGCTTTCTTCAGCAGATGCAAGCGGAATTGGGAGTTGCTGCCCCGGAGATTTCTATGGTTCCGGTCGGCTTGACTCCTTCAAAGGTCATAGAAGTGGGGAAAAGCCCTGAAGTTCTGAAGGACATGGAGGCTTTTCTAGCTAAGAATAATCCAGAGGAAAAACAACGACCACTTTCCGCTTCTGCACTCAATATGTATTTGGATTGCAGGCTCAAATTTTATTTCCGCTATGTAGCTGGTTTGAAAGAGCGGGAGGAAGTGGTCACAGAGATCGATCCCTCTACTTTTGGGACTATTTTGCATAATGCAATGGAGATAATCTATGGACTGGGTGAAAGCGAAAATGCTCGGAAAATTGATTCACATGAAATCAAGCGCTTGATGCCTCAAGTACAGACTGCTGTGGATCACGCGATTCGTAATTTCTATCAACTGGAAGAAGGGAAGCAGATGGATTACTCCGGACAGTTGCAGATAGCGCGGGAGATTTTTGTCAAATACCTGCAAGCCATCTTGGAATACGATCAAGAGAATGGGGAATTCACGATTTTGGGTGTTGAGAAAGATGTCCCTGCAAGTATTCCTGTGGAAACGAAAGAGGGGATAGTTCATTTTGCCCTTAAGGGGGTCATAGATCGGGTTGATATGAAGGATGGAGTCGTGCGATTGATTGACTACAAGACCGGAAAGGACGATAAAAAAGTGCTTTCTATCGCCTCTCTATTTGATCGAGATGAGAAGAAGCGAAATAAAGCAGCCATGCAGACCCTTTTGTATGCTTATTTCTATCAATATGAGCATCCGGAAAATCGAAAGGCTCTAAAACCGGGAATTTTTAATATTCGGGAAATTTACAATCCTGAATTCAATCCATTCCTTCAGATGAATGGACAGGAAATTCATGACTACCGGGAAGTGGAAGAAGAATTTGTGTCAGGCCTATCGGCTATGCTTGGGGAGATTCTAAATCCGGAAATTCCTTTCTCTCAAACCCAGGATGAGGAAAAATGTAAATTTTGTGCTTATAAGGAGATTTGTGGGAGATAAATCAACACGGACTCCAATAATGAAACTCAATCAGCTTTTCTTCCTTAAACAGAAAGAAAAAGCCATCATCGGCATTAGTGAATCGGCCCCCAAGGCTGAATAAATCAGCTTCATCCCGTCCATGAAATCTAATGGGTTTGGCCTGCTTTCCAAAAAATTGCTCAACTTCACTTTGAGTGCTTTTTCCACTGAATTCAATCTCTCGAAAATAGGTCCATTTCATTTCACCTTCTGGGTCGAAAAGAACCAACTCTGCTAGATACCCCTCTTCAGCGTTTCCGATCCAAGTGACTTGATTATAGATTAGCTGATAATAGCTTTTCCCCTGTTCCTGATTGGAATGGAAGCCGCATTCATAATCGGGATATGTTCTCTTGGTTGGACCGTACTTTTCAAAAATGCTTTTCAGCCCTCGCTGACCAAATGCCAATCCATCAACATAAATATATTCTGCCAAAAAGGTTTTTTCATTTGGCAGGAGAAGTAAGGTTAAGGGTAATAAAATCGAAAGAAAGGCTCTAGTCATCAATCCTCCAGCTCTACTATTACCTCAATTTCCACCGCAATATTATTGGGTAAAGCAGCAACTCCCACCGCCGACCGGGCATGTTTTCCTTTTTCTCCAAAGACCTCTACCATCAAGTCCGAAAATCCATTGATCACTGCGGGATGCCCGGTAAAATCCGGTGCCGAATTGACCATTCCTAGGACCTTGACAAATTGTTTGATGCGACTCAAGTCTCCTGTAGCAGCCTTCAGGACAGCAATGATTTCTAGGCCGGTTTCCCTTGCTGCTTGGTATCCCTCTTCAGGCGTTAGATCAGTTCCGACTTTTCCAAAGACATCCGGGCCATTGCCCGCGAGATACAACACATTGCCAACTTGCCTCCATTTCACGTAGTTGGCCATCGGCTGACTGATCTCAGGAATAGAGAGTCCTAGTTGCTGGATTTTTTCTTCAGGTGTTTGGGCATGGATAAGGGAGTAAAAAGCAAAAATTGAGAATAATAAAAGGCAGTATTTTTTCATGATCAAATTGATTAAATCACTTCAATCTAGGAGAAATTCCTGAAATTTAGGTTCTCAAACTTCCTTTTTAATGCAAAACCTTGAAATCATCCCTTTCCAAGCTGAATTACAGCTTGAATTTGAAGCCATCAATCGAGAATGGGTCGAGGAGCTATTCTCGCTAGAGCCTTTTGATATTGCTCAGCTTCAATCACCTCAGGAAACCATCATAGAAAAAGGTGGGGCTATTTATTTTGCCAAAATGAATGATCAAATTCTAGGGACTGTAGGACTATCCAAAGTCGATAAACATACCTTTGAATTAATCAAAATGGGAGTCAAGAAATCGGCTCAGGGTAAAGGAGTGGGCATGTTTTTAGGACAGCAGGCTTTGAATAAGGCCAAAGAGATGGGGGCGAATAAAGTGGTTTTGTATACTCATACCAAACTCCAAGCTGCGTTAAGAATCTACCAGAAATTAGGTTTCAAAGAGGTGCCTGTAAGAGACGGTAAATATTGCCGATGTGATCTGATGATGGAAGTTGATGTTTAAAAAACTGATTAGCTGACAATTATCATTTTTTTGCTTGATATCCATCAAAGGCAAGGCCACATATTTTTTGGAAATTTGAGAAGAATCAAAATCCAAAAGCTATGAAAACCATTGTCGTTCCCTTTGATTTTTCTACCTATTCACTAGAGGCTCTGAAAACTGCACAAAAAATAAGTGTGAAGTCTGGAGCAACGATTGTCTGTGTGACGGTCATTCCTTCCGAGGTAGACTTTGAAAAACTCTCTGAGGAAGCAAAATTGAAATATACAGACCTAATCGAACAAAAGACCGAGGCTGAGGAGATATTGCCCGAATACATTCAGCAAATAGCACCTGCCAAGGCTCCAATCGAACAGGTAGTGAAAATTGGGGTGCCGCATGAGCAAATCCTCCGTGAAGCTAATCGCTCCGAGGCTGATATGATCGTGATGGGGGCCTATGGAAAAGGGTATACTGAAGGGAAATTCATAGGTTCTAATCTCCAAAAGATTCTAAGAATGGCAGATATGCCGGTATTGGCTGTCAAGGTGGCTTTGGATGGAAATGATCTTCGGAAAATCGCCTTTGCTTCTACCTTCCAGCAAGATACCCCAAAGGCTTTCGCGAAAATCAAGCCTTTTGTAAAAGCTTTCAAGGCATCTGTTCACCAGCTTTTTGTCAATACTCCAGGAAATTTCCATACTTCAGAAAAAATCCAGGATGGAATGAAACTGTTCCAGGCTGGTAACGAGGAAATAGTATTTCACCAACATACCTACAGCGCCGAAGAGGTAGAAAAAGGAATCGTTGCCTTTTGTGAAGAAGAGGGGCTTCATTTGGTAGCTCTTGTTTCAGGAGATCATAAGCTAAGTCCAGCTTATCAGATTGGGGTGACAGAGACTGTCCTCTTTCAAGGAGATTTAGGTGTCTTGAGTGTTAAAGCTTGACTTTTAGTATCTTCAGAGGGGTCAAAAACTTCATTGATTGGGTGTCGCCAATGCAATACAGCGGCACCCAAATTATACAGTCCTCTAGAAAATTCCCTAGCGACATTCGTAAAGGTTGAAAAAGGGATGTCGGTTTTATGACTTTTTGCTTCCTGAAATAATTTTTCAACCAATTGACTGGAGTCTAGCTCCGATTCACGCATCCACGATGGAACTTGAATCTCAGGTTGTTCAACTTTGGCCAGTTGATCAATTTCAAGAATTCGCTCTTCGAATTTTACTTTTAATTCTTCCAAGAAATCCTTCGGAAGGTTTCTAGACGAGTTTCTTAACTCCCTGATATTGTGATGTATATCCTTAAAATCCTTAGCTGAGAAGATCATCAATCGCACGGAAAGCATCAGTGATGTGAGTTTTTTTGCCTCCTCCTCAGTAATACTCGTCTTTAGAAGTTTGAGATGATAGGTAGTAATTTCATCCTCTACGAGCTTCAAGCTTTGATATAACCCTAGGTATTCAACGGGTCTGCTCAGTATTTTTTCGAATATCCCCTGTTTGGGGGATGGAATGTCCTCCTCCATGATAGTTAGAGAAATGAATTTTTTTGTCTTCACAAAAAGTTCCTCAATTTCCTTTTCCAATGCTTGAATTGCCGCCTCAGGAACAGCTACGTCAACATTCTGAATGTAAAGGGTGTGGGGTTTTTCTTTTGTGAGGAAACGGCCTTTAAGCCATTTGGTGATAGGTTTGATAAATGGAAGGAAAAGCAGAACTCCGAATGCATTCAAGATGGTATTGAAGAGGGCTAGATCCAAAAGCGGGTCTTGTCCAATAGGTAGGCTGCTTATCCATTGAATAATCAACGGTATAAAAAACAAGACAATCAGTCCGGTAACTACATTGAAAAGAAAATGAAGTGAGGCCAGCCTTTTTTTATCCGGAGTACCTCCGAGGGCTCCCAAACTGACGGTGACTGTGGTACCGATATTGGCCCCAACGGTAGCTGCTGCAGCTTGATCTAGTCCTAAAATCCCTGAGCTAATCGCACTAAGTAGGATTACTAAGGTCGCCGAACTTGACTGAATGATGGCAGTAAGGATAAGTCCAATCAAAGCAAAAACAACTAAACCCCAGTCCGCATACAGGCTAAAATCAAAGTTTTCTGCCAAGTATTCAATCGACCCTTTCATCAAATCAATACCAAAGAATAAAAGTCCAAAACCCAATAAAAAGGAGCCTAGATTTTTCAGAATAAAGTAACGGGATGCTAAAATGAAAAGTAAAGCGCCAACGCCGATCAGGGGTAAAGAGAATGAAGCGATATCTACTTTGAAACCAAGGCTATAAACCAGCCATGCGGTAACAGTTGTACCTAGGTTGGCCCCTAAAATGACTCCTGCTGCATGGCTAAATCTAATTATTCCGGCGCCTAGGAAAGCTAAAACCATCAAAGTGACCAAAGAACTACTTTGTAAAAGTGCAGTCACTAGGGTGCCGCTGATAATCCCCTTGATAGGAGTATCAGTAAATTTTTGGAGCAAGCGACGAAAAGTCTTACCGCTAAACTCATTAAGACCAGCCTCCATCTGATGCATGCCCAGAAGGAAGATTCCCAGCCCAGCCAGAAAGTCCCAAATTTGAAAGGTCAAAACTTGAAATGATTAATTCTCGACTTTAGTCAGAGAATAGTGTACAGCAAGAGTGAATTTAGGTAAATCTCTACCAATTCAGAAAAAAGACTTTGGATACCAATAAAAGTTTTGGATAAAAACCTAGGGTAGTGAGGAAAGGATAAAGATTACCAGAATCTGAAGCGCTTCTCATTAATTCGGTTTCTGAAAATCCAGTTGTCGAAAATATCCCTGGACCAATGAATCTCCAGGCCAACATTCACTGTCATGTATCCGTCGAATCGGTGTGTGAGCCCAGATCCTCTACGAACACGGCCATTGTTTCTTAAAATTTTGTCCACATCCGGCATTCCATTATCATCCAAAAAATCGGGATTTCGGATAGCTAATCGAAGTCGATCTGGATTTCTACCCGATACATAATCATCCACCAAGTCCAAATAAAACTCCGACACATTATAGGCAGAAATATCATCCATGTAGTCTGTCAAAGTGAAGCGGTAATTCCCTTCGAAAGTCAGATCCATGTACACATTTAGCTTGTATTTGAAGCCAAGTCCCATAGGAAAGACGGTGATGAATCGATCATAGGGGTTGTTTTCCAATGCCAGTGGCCTCAGATCCACCCATTCTCCATCGAGTTGAGCTTGAGGATTGTTGGTGGACATTCCTATACCTACGAAAATGTATGGGTTCCAAAGAGGCCGGTGGATATTCGGAACTTTGACAGGGTGCCAAAAATATTGGATTACTCCTGAAACTTCCCAGTTTCGAGCTCGGAAATGAAGGTTTCTAGGGGTACGAAAAGCCCTCGGATCGGAGGGAGGATCTTGACCGGACATTTTGATGTAGGAGAATTCTCCTTTGGCTCTGAGATTTGTTCCTATAGTTCTATGAAAGGCAATATTTGCATTCCAGTCTGGCTGAACTCCTTCATTGTATTTCCAGAAGGAATAAAGCTCTCCAAAATACTGGGTAGGACCTATGCTGGCAGAAATCGACCATGGCTCCTCAAACCGATAACGGTAAAAGCTTTGCGCACTGGCTTGATAACTCCAGCCTATCAAAAATACAACTATAAAGCCTAGCTTTCTCATTATCAGGCCTGCTCGGTCCATTTCTTCCAATGGGCGAAAATTACCCTAATTTTTTAAATTTTCAAATCCTGATCGTAAGTGTAGATCGCGCTGTGGAAATGGGATTTCGACTCCTTGCTCTTTGAACCGTTTGAAAATTTCATATAAAAGCTGGCTTTTCAGAACCTTTGGTCGATTGACATACTCTGAGGTCCATACTCTGAGGTTGAAATTGATGCTGTTGTCTCCATATTCTTCAAAAAGGACATCTGATTCGGGGCTTTCTAAAACTCCCTTATTGTCTTTGGCTACCTCGAGCAAAATTCTTCTTACTTTTTCCGGATCTTCCCGATAAGCTACACCCACTGGAAAATTAAAACGGACCATTCGGTCAGAGTGAGACCAGTTGATTACTTGATTATCAATAAATTGGCTATTTGGTACAACGATGGTGATATTATCATTGGTGACAACCATAGTGGATCGGGCTGAGATTTTGATGACATCTCCATTGACATCTCCCACTTCGATTCGGTCTCCCACTTTGATAGGCTGCTCAAAAAGAATGATGAGCCCGCTGATGAAGTTGTTTGTGATGTTTTGAAGACCAAAACCGATACCAACACCAATCGCTCCTGCCAAGACCCCAAAAGCACTTAAATCAATCCCATTCGTCTGAAGAATCGAAAAAACACCAGCTAGGATCAAAACATACTTGACTATCGTTCCAATCGAAAGTCGCGTACCTTCAGTGATACTATATTTTTTCAAAATCCGATTGACCAGTAGTCTTCTGATCCATTCAGATCCTATAAAAAGAACGAGAAAGGAAAAAATAAGCGTTAGGACGAGCCCAATCGTTAATTTAGAATCACCCAAGTTGAAAAGACTCAGGTTCATGATTTGATCTATCCACTCCAGCAAATCGAAGTTGCTCGAATTAGAATTAGAAACAGTTGATGAGTCTGATTGCATAGATTTCGAAATATTAGTCGAATTTTGTAAGCAAAATATCAATAATTATCGACCCTAAAGTCAGAATTTACATTCATTCTTAAAAATCAAAATAAAATTCTGAAAAGTACCCGGTTAGGATTGTGATTTAAAATTTTTGATCGAAAATCCTTAATTTTGAACTATGAGTAAACAACGAGAAGAGCTCGAACATCGATTGAAACTTCGGAATATCAAGCTTTCGGATTTTGATGATATCCGAGAAATAATGGTATCCATCTACCGAAACAAAGGAATGGCCTGGACAAGGGAAGAGTTGAAAAATCAACTCAAGGTTTTTCCGGAAGGTCAGATTTGTATCGAAGATAATGGAAAAGTAGTTGCTGCGGCTTTAAGTATCATTGTCGATTACGGAAGGTTTGGAGATAATCACACCTACGATCAGATTACAGGGTTCGGGAAGTTTGATACCCATGATCATGATGGAGATACCCTCTATGGGACGGATGTTTTTGTACATTCCGAATACCGAGGAATGCGACTAGGAAGGCGTTTGTATGATGCAAGGAAGGAGCTATGTGAGAATTTGAATCTTCGGTCGATAATTGCCGGTGGTCGTATTCCGGGATATTCCAAACATGCCGAGGAGATGACTCCAAGGAAGTATATCGAGTTGGTGAAAAATAAGGAGATTTTTGATCCGGTACTTTCATTTCAGCTTGCAAATGAGTTTCACGTAAGAAAAGTAATTACCAAGTATCTTCCTGAGGATAAGGACTCTAGAGCCTATGCTACCTTGCTGGAGTGGATCAATATTTATTACGAAAAGGATGAGAAGCTTATCGGTAATAAGAAGTCCATCGTACGCTTGGGATTGGTACAGTGGAAAATGCGCCGATTTTCAAACGTGGATGATCTGATGCAGCAGGTGGAGTTTTTTGTGGATACCGTTTCAGGTTATAAATCGGATTTCTGCCTTCTTCCTGAATTTTTCAATGCTCCACTTCTGGCCGAATTCAACGATATGGATGCCTCAGAAGCGATTCGGAACTTAGCTGACTATACAGATGAAATTGTGGGCAGGATGAGCGATCTAGCCGTTTCTTATAATGTCAATATCATTGCGGGTTCGATGCCTGAGTATGATGGAAAAAAGCTTCGAAACGTAAGCTATCTCTGCCGAAGAGATGGTACGCAGGCCAAACAATACAAATTGCATATTACACCTGATGAAGCGGCTTATTGGGGACTTCAGGGAGGAAATGGAATTCACGTTTTCGATACCGATGCCGGAAGGATAGGAATATTGATTTGTTATGATGTAGAATTCCCCGAGTTGGGAAGAATTCTGGCGGAGCAAGAGATGGACATCCTATTTGTACCATTCTGGACGGATACCAAAAATGCCTTCCTTCGGGTAAATACTTGTGCCAGATCTCGGGCCATCGAAAATGAGTGCTACGTGGCTATCACCGGATCTGTAGGGAACCTTCCAAAGGTTGAAAACATGGATATTCAGTATTCCCAGGCTGCAATTTACAGCCCATCAGATTTTTCTTTCCCGCATGATTCCATCGTAGCTCAGGCGTCAGAGAATGCAGAAACGACCATTGTTGCGGATGTAGATTTGGATTTATTGACCAAGCAGCGGAAAGCAGGAAGTGTTCGGAATTTGGAACAGCGTAGACTTGACTTATATTCGATCCAATGGAAACAGAAAAAATAATCCAAGACTACTTTAGCCATATTCCTGCGGAGATTTTGGAGAAAGCCAAAAACATCAAGCTTTTAATCACCGATATTGACGGTGTATTGACTGATGGTGGGATTATTTATGATGATAATGGGCTGGAATTCAAAAAGTTTCAGGTAAAAGATGGTTTGATAGTCAAGCATCTCCGTAAAAACCGGTTTTTGATTGGAGCGATTACAGGACGAAAGTCCAAAGTGGTTGAAAATCGCTGTGAGGAGCTTCGGTTTGATTTCCACTATCATGGAATAAAAGACAAGGGCAAAAAGCTGAATGAGCTTCTGGATACACTTGAGCTTTCCCATCATGAAGTGGCCTACATCGGGGATGATTTGATCGATTTACCAATTTTGAAAAAAATCGGCCTTTCTTGCTGTCCTTCTGATGCCCTGCCATACGTGAGCGCACAGGTGGATTGGGTCAGTCGCTATGCAGGAGGCAAGGGAGTCTTCCGGGAAATGGGGGACCTGCTTCTCTATGCCAAAGGAAAGCTGAGCTCGATAATTGATTCATACAACGAAACAGAAAATGAAGAGAACTGATAGTCAAATGAAAATCACAGACTCTGTGGTTTTAGGGGGAGAAAAGCCTGTGCTTTTTGCGGGACCCTGTGCGGTAGAAAGCTACGATATCTGTCTGGAAATCGGCACGAAAGTAAAAGAATGGGCTGAAGGGAATGGTTTTTCCTACGTTTTCAAAGCATCCTTTGACAAGGCTAACCGGACTTCTTCGGGATCTTTTCGAAGTATCGGAATGGATAAATCCCTGGAGGTGCTTCAGCGTGTAGGTCAAGCTTTGAATATTCCTTTGGTGACTGATATCCATGAAAGCTATCAGGCCAAAGAAGTGGCCGAGGTAGTAGATGTGCTCCAGATTCCTGCATTTTTATGTAGACAAACCGATTTGCTGATCGCTGCAGCCGAGACCGGAAAGGCTGTGAAGATTAAAAGAGGACAGTTTATGGCACCCGAAGACATGCAGTTTGCAGTCAAAAAAGTGAGATCTGCCGGAAATGAAAATGTCTGTCTTACCGAGCGCGGCTTTTCTTTGGGGTACCACAATTTGGTAGTCGATATGCGTGGCTTGCCAATCATGAGGCAGTTTGCACCGGTAGTGTTTGATATTACTCATTCGGTACAGCAGCCAGGGGGCCAGGGAGGAACTAGTGGCGGACAGCGGGAGTTTGCACCTTTTTTGGCAAGAGCAGCTGCGTCTACAGGTATAGATGGTTTTTTTATTGAGACACATCCTGAGCCAGCAAAAGCCCTCAGCGATGGCCCCAATTTGATTCCCCTTCATCGAATGGGAGATTTCCTATCCATGCTGAAGGATTCATGGACTTTGGGCCGAAAGTACCAGGATTTTAAGATTGAATAGACACAATGAGATTCAGACTGCTTTGTTACTTTTTTCTTTTAGGGTTCATCAGCTATGGCCAAGAGACTGATTTGCTTCGGCAACGCTTAGAAAATACGGACGCCAGTGTTGGTTTAGAAGTAAGAGGGCGAAGCATTCAGAATTTTGGAGAACTCTTTAAGTTTTATTCTTCGAGAGACTTTCAATTTGTCTGGAGCAAAGAAGCTAGGATAGGGGAGTTGGCTTACGAAGGGCGGTATGAATTAGAACAGGCTAAATTTGATGGTTTACAGCCTTCGGATTACCATTGGGACTTGATCAATACACTTATTGAAAATTACGAATCCAACAAAAAGATAGATGAGAAAAGTGATTGGACAGATCTGGTAGACTTGGAGTTGCTTCTAAGTGATGGATTAATTCAGTTGGCAAAACACCTGCATGTAGGCAAGGTAGATCCTTCGGAGCTTCAATGGGGATGGGAAATTATCCAAACAAAAGAGTCCTTTGACCCGATAGCTTTCCTCAATCAAATCGAACAAACCCAACGGGTAAGATCAAATATTTTTCAATATTACCCAGAGTTTAGAATTTATCTGCGTGGGAGGGAGATTCTTCGTAATCTATCCGAGCTTTCTAAAGTAGATAGCTTGGACTGGTCTTCACTCAGTGTCAATAAATCAATCAAAGTAGGCGATAGCCATTCCCTGATTCCTGAGATCCGTGAACGACTTCAGTTCTGGGGTTATGCCGGAGGAAATGATTTGACGGAGCGGATATATGATTCTCTTTTGATGAAATCCGTCCAGGCTTATCAATCCTTTCATGGAATGACTAGTGATGGTATCATAGGGAAAAACACCTTAGCTTCTCTAAGTCAATCCCCAAAAGATATGATGGATAAGGTAGCTGTGAATTTGGAAAGGCTTCGATGGCTTGATGGTAAAAAGAATGGGAGTAAGGCTATCTTAGTGAATATTGCAGATTATAAGTTGGTCCTTTTGGATAAGGAGGATACTATTTTTCAATCCAAAGTTATCGTAGGCAAATCCTATCATCAATCGCCGGTTTTTGAGGCGAAAATGAGTTATCTGGTCTTTAGCCCTTATTGGAATATTCCTGAGTCGATTGTAAGAAATGAGATCATTCCCTCGGTAAGGAAAAACCCAAATTACCTTACTCAAAAAAATATGGAAGTTTTGACTTACAATAGAGAAGTCGTGGATCCAAGTATAATTGATTGGAAAAAGCGTACCATTCCCTATCTGGTAAGGCAAAAACCCGGGCCCCAAAACTCACTTGGTTTGGTCAAATTTATGTTTCCAAATAAACATAGCGTTTACATTCATGACACTCCTGCCAAGTCGCTATTTGGACGAGAAGAGAGAGCATTGAGTCATGGATGCATTCGACTAGAAAAACCAAGAGAGCTTGCACAGCTTCTTCTTCAGGATCAAAAAGAATGGAATGATCAGAAAATTTGGGATGCGATGAACAGTCAGCAGGAACAGACGGTCAATCTGAAGGAAAAAATACCGGTTTATCTGATCTATTTGACGTTTTGGGCTGATGCTACAGGAAAGCCAAATTATCGGCCAGATATCTATGGGAGGGATGAAGAGGTATTAACCTTGCTTAGAAAATGAAGCAGAAATAAGCTTTGAATTGCTGAGATAGTTTTGATCTTCTCCATAAATAAAGAGCAGTGAACCTTCCTTGATTAGCTCTATGACCTCTTTGGATAGCTCGCTAGGTAAGGCTGGGCAACCTAAACTCCTTCCGAGACGACCCGCTGCTGAAATAAACTCTTCCCTAGCATAGTCGGCACCGTGAATTACAATCGCTCTTGGTCTGGCTAAGTCATTGAAACCTTTCTCCAGGCCATCCAATCGAAGGGAAAGGCCATGCTTGCCGTGATAAGTTTCGGCCGTTTTATAGAATCCCAAACTGCTTTTGTATGAAGAGGGTTTATTGGAAAAGTTTGTGGCATAAAGCTCTCCGGAATTTCTGCCATGGGAAACCACAGAATTCACGAGTACGAGTTTATTGATAGGATCGATGACCCAGAGTCTTTTTTCGGTAGAAGGAAGACTAAAATCAATGATAGTGATGAGTTGATTTGAAATATTGGACTCCAGTTGTTCCCAGCCTTTGAACGCATATTCAAATACTTCTTTCTGGGGCAGGTTTGGGGTGTTTGAGGCGATTTCCTCATATAGACTTTCTAAAGGAGAGCTGTATGTTGAAGATAAATCTTCGCTTGGGATTTCTTTTTCTGGGTGGAAATTGAGCAGTAAAGAGAATAAGGCAATGTGGAATAGGTGCATAGGCTTGGGTTTTGCTTCAGGTTATTTTGATAATCCTCAAATTCAAGCATAAGTTCCAAATAATCTTTTGATCAAGGTCAAAAAAGATTAATCGTAGCATGAACTATTTTCAGAAAAGCAAACGTTGAATTCGTGGTGTTAGTACGTTTCACCAAAAAAATAGAAATAGCATAAGCCAACACTTAAAATTTAAATAGCAGAAATTCAACGACTTAAATAATTTGTTTAAAGAAATAATAGAAATATTAAACAAAATTTAAAAAACTGCTGTTTCCAAATTGCATGAAAGTAACAGTAATTCGCAAAGAACACTTCAACGCCGCTCACCGGCTTCACAATCCAAATTGGTCAGATGAAAAAAATGCTGACATCTTTGGAAAGTGTAATAATCCCAATTTTCACGGACACAATTATGACCTGCACGTAAGTCTACGTGGCGATATCGATCCCGATACAGGTTATGTTTATGACATGAAGGTGTTGAGTGATCTTATCAAAGAGCATGTATTAAATAAATTTGATCATAAAAACCTAAACTTGGATACCGATGAATTCAAAAATCTCAACCCAACTGCAGAAAACATTGCAGTGGTTATTTGGAATATTTTGAGGGAGAAAATTGATCGGAAATTCGAATTAAGCATTCGACTCTATGAAACAGAAAGAAACTATGTTGACTTCGATGGGAATTGATATTGCCCGTGCATCTTATGAAGAACTTGGTGAGGAGCATTTGGCTTCTTCAGTAGAGACTCCACTTCGTGAAGATGCCTTTGAAATGGATGACGACCTCAAGGTCGAATTGATCGAGAAGCATTTCAAAGAAATCATGAATATTCTTGGACTTGATCTTACTGACGACAGTCTCAAGGGGACACCCCATCGAGTGGCTAAGATGTATGTCAAGGAAGTTTTTGCAGGACTTAATCCCAAAAATAAGCCAGTTGCAAAGCTTTTTGAAAATAAATTTCAATACAATCAAATGCTTGTCGAGAAGGACATTACCTTCTTCTCACACTGCGAACACCACTTCGTACCGATTTATGGTCGAGCTCATGTAGCTTACATTTCAAATGGAAATGTGATCGGGCTTTCTAAGATCAATAGGATTGTACAGTACTACTCCAAAAGACCTCAGGTTCAGGAAAGGTTGACCATGCAGATAGGAAACGATCTCAAAGAGGCATTGGGAACTGATGATGTGGCGGTAATTATGGACGCATATCACATGTGCGTAAGTTCAAGAGGTATCAATGATACCAACAGTTCTACAGTGACTTCATTCTACAGTGGCAAATTTGACACCGACGAACAAACAAGAAACGAGTTTCTGAAATATATCAGTCTCGAAAAGTAATAAATAGCTAAACCAACTTAGAAACCGGGCTATTGTCCGGTTTTTTTTGTGACTTATTCAAAACAAATCTTTGATAAAAAGATTCTTAAAAAAGAAACAAAACAACAGTATGAACGGAAAAAATATCGTCCTAATAGGAGGAAACTCAGGAATCGGAAAAGAACTCGCAGAAGCCTTGAAGGCGAAAGGAGCAAATTTATTTTTGTATTCAAAAAGTGGGGAAGGCACCACAGCCTTGGATACGACTGAAGACTTTTCAGATATTCCCGGTCTACCTGAGGTTATTGATGGACTTGTATATGCTCCGGGCACAATTAATTTGAAGCCTTTTCACCGGATTTCCATTTCAGAATTCCAACAGGAACTTGATATCAACTTTCTGGGTGCTGTACGAGTGCTTCAAGCATGTATGAAAAGCCTAAAGAAATCTGAAAGTGCATCAGTTGTTTTATTCAGTACAGTTGCTGTGCAGACAGGAATGGGCTTCCACGCGAGTATAGCCGCTGCGAAAGGTGCCATCGAAGGACTAACCCGTTCACTAGCAGCAGAGTGGGCGCCTAATAACATTAGAGTAAATGCTATCGCACCGTCTTTGACAGATACTCCGTTAGCTTCTGCTTTGCTATCAAGTGATGATAAGCGAGAAGCAAGCAATAAGCGTCATCCGATTGGTAGATTTGGAACACCAGCAGACATAGCCAAGGCGGCTGAATACTTGCTATCTGATGATGCATCTTGGATGACGGGTCAGATTCTTCATTTAGATGGAGGAATGTCTAATTTGAAGTGATTTTAAACATTTTCATCCCTGAATTTGTCATTAATACGGGTACGGTCCCGAGATGAACGAGCTGTGAATATGAAGACACCACCTGAATCATTCCTACTTTTTAAGGAAGAGTTGAGGAAAGCCCAATTAGAAAAAGAAAGGCTACAAAAAGAATACGAGTCCAAGCTTTCAGAAGTCAATCAGGAGCTTTCAAGATTGAAAGAGCAAATCCGCTCTCAGCAAGAGATGATGCGGACTACCCTAGAGTATGCCTCAAATCTTGAGGTACGCCTGGAGCAATTTAAAGATGAAGTTAACCGCACTGAAGAAGCGCGAAAAAAATCTGTTTACTAATCCCGATCTATTGCCATGAACGACACCTTGCATACCTCCGAGACGCAGGATTTTGAACTGGCCTTTGAACAAAAATATGTTCGCGTGCTGATCAGTCCAGAATTAAAAATTGTTATTTGTGAACTTCTTGCCGACTACATTCCAATCGAAGACTTCAAGGAAGCTTTTCATCAGATCGGTGAAATAGTCAAAGCAGGGAATTATGAGAAATTCATCTTTGATAAGCGGTCGCTGAGAGCTTTTCATCAACCTACCATGGAATGGTATTTCATCTATTGGAAAAAGGAAATGCTGGAATATGGGGTGAAAACACACCGTAAAATTCTTCCTGATGAAAAATGGTTTGAGAAAATGGTTCAAATCGCCAAAGCTCAAATCCTGCAAAATTACCCAGACAACATTATTGATCAATTGGATATCAAATATTGTGATACCATTGAGGAAGCTATTGCCAAATGATCAAGCACTTTACTAAAGATGAAATATTAGAATCAGATTCTTTCTTTCGGAGGAATCTGATTAATTGTCTTTCTGGATATAAAAGTCTGAATCTCATAGGTACTAAAAGCTCTGAGGGGATATCCAACTTGGCTCCTTTTTCTCAGGTTTTTCACATTGGCGCAAGTCCGCCTTTGGTTGGGATTCTTTTTAGACCCCATACTGTGCAGAGGGATACGCTTGAAAACATTTTAGAAGCAGGGTACTTTACCATGAATCAAGTGACTCCTTCTTTTTACAAAGAGGCTCATTGGACTTCTGCCCGCTGGGATGGTTCAGAGTTTGAAAAAACAGGGTTAGAGGCTGAATTTCTCAATAAATTCTTCGCTCCTTATGTTAAAAATAGTCCTTTGAAGCTAGGTTGCTCCTTGGTGGAAACTCAAACTCTCAAGGTAAATCAAACAGTATTGGTCATTGGAAGTATTGATCATATTTATGTTGAAGAAAAAGGTCTTCGGACTGATGGCTCCTTGGATTTGAATGTGTTGGAAGCGGTGACTGTCTCAGGGTTGGATGAATATCACATTGGAAAAAAACTTGCACGACTTAGCTATGCAAAACCCGATCGGGAAGTGGAAGAGATTTAAATTTTAGGATTTTTTAAGATAGCTTATTTTTTAGTTTTCGAAATATATTTAAGTTTAAAGCAAACTAAGATTCGATGAAAAACTTCATTTTTATTGCATTCATATCGATTTGCTTAAGTTCTTGCAAACAATCCGGTCCTGAAGCTGATGACCAATTGGAAAAAACACCAACCCTTACCTTGGTAGACAGCATGCAAATTGACCGTTTGGTGGTTCCTACCTTACTGGACTATAGCTTTGATGGTCAATATTTTTTGTTTTTTGATTTTCAATCGGACGAATTGATTTTAACCGACTCATCTGGAACAATCATTCGCACTGCCAATCGATCAGGAGATGGTCCGGACAGTTATAAGTCTAGCTATTTTACTGCCTGCAGATTTGTGAGAAATGAAAAAATCTTTGTAGAAACATACACTGGCAATTATTTGTATGATCTTCAGTTTAATTTAATAGAATCAAGCCCTTCTCGCATTCAAATTATGACTCGGATGATGGGAGATACACAGGGCTTCTTGGTGGAGGGGGGGTATCAGTTTAGGTTTGGTTATTTAGAATCTGACCTAGATAAAATCAGGATGGAAAACCGAATCAAAATGGACGAGTATGATTTCTTAAAAGTGAGTAATTTTCAAGGAGACGTGTTATTTAGTTCAAAGGTCCCTACTTCTCTTAATTACATTCAAAAACCGGGAGATTATATAGGTTATGATCCTGTTGCAAAAATTCATGGTGATCGAATTGATTTGCAGTTTATGCTAACCCCGATGATTTATACCTATAGCTATCCTGAGCTAGTCCTTAAAGATTCGCTATTCTTGGATCCAGGATCTGATTTTAAGCCCATTCAGCCTGCACCAGAACAAGAGAATTTTGGTATTTTTTTCGAAGAATTACGAGGTTCTCGGTATAAAGATTTTATCTATTCCAATGACTTTCTGCTGACTTGGTACCTGAAAGCAACACCTGATGAAGAAGTTGATGCTTTAGATCGGAGAGTCGTTGGGGATGAAAAATACATGAGTATTGAGAAAAAATATAAAACACCTGTTTATCAGATTTTTAAAGGGAAAGAAAAGATTTGGGAAGGGGAGTGGCCAATCAAATTAATGACTAAAAAAGATCTTTTGTACTCAGTCAACGCAAAACCAGGAGAAGATGCGAATGAGGTAGAGCGAGATGTCCAGACTTTTTATTTTTATGAATTAAAGTAACCTTTGAAACCCTAGCCTGTTTGTAAGTAAAAACCAGATAGCTCTGCAACTTCTCGAACTCACTGATTACGGACTTTTCTGTCCACCTGCAGGAATTTTTATAGATCCTTGGCGTCCTGTTGACATGGCGGTGATTACTCATGCCCATTCCGATCATTCCCGATGGGGGATGAAACATTACCTTGCTCATCACGATTCTGCCGAGGTGATGAAGCTTCGCCTCGGGCAGGAAATCAGTCTGGAAACTGTGGATTATGGTCAGGAATTAATCATACATGGTGTGAGGATTTCCCTTCATCCAGCTGGACATATTCCTGGTTCGGCCCAAATCAGGTTGGAATACAAAGGCCGTATAGCAGTAGTCAGCGGAGATTACAAGGTGGAGGATGATGGATTATCGACACCCTTTGAGTCGGTTAAGTGCCATGAATTTGTGTCTGAATGCACTTTCGGATTACCGATTTACAAATGGGAATCCCAATTGGAAATATTTAACCAAATCAACTCTTGGTGGAAGGATAATGCCGCAGAAGGTCGAAATTCTGTACTTTTCGCTTATTCTCTGGGAAAAGCCCAACGGATCTTAAAGAATTTGGATTTGTCAATAGGCAAGGTTTTTACACATGGTGCCGTTTGGAATACCAATCAGGCATTGTTAAAGAGTGGTGTAGTGTTGCCAGACGTTCCCAGAGTTACTCAGGATATACCCAAGTCGGAGTTTAAGGGCTGCTTGATCATCGCACCACCATCTGCTATGGGAACACCTTGGATGCGGAAATTTTCACCTTATCGGACGGGAATTTGCTCCGGTTGGATGGCTATTCGAGGCACCAGAAGAAGGAGAGCTGCAGATAGAGGCTTTGTGCTATCTGACCATGCTGATTGGGAAGGGTTGATTCAGGCCATTGAAAGCACTGAAGCAGAAAAGGTCTATTTGACGCATGGTAGTACCGCCTCTTTTGGGAAGTTTCTTCAGGAGGAGAAAGGAATTGATGCCGTAGAGTTACAGACCCTTTTTGGAGAGGAAGAGGTGGAGTAGGGAAATTAAGTCAGTATTGAAAAATTGGAAGATTGTAAAATTGACTTCCTACCAATATCTTGAGCGAAGAATCATATCGCCTCCTTATGTCCAGGTTTTTGAGTTTCATTTTCATAAGTATCTTTTTAGGCTCCTGCCAAAATCCCCCTTCAAATAATTTTGATAATTACATAAATACTGTCGCAGGACCGATGCCTATTGACTCCATGGGTTTGACGCTGATTCATGAGCACATGCTGGTGGATTTTATCGGGGCAGATTCGATCAATTCAGATCGCTGGAATCGAGATTTGGTGACTTCCAAAGTGCTTCCTTACCTGATGGAGGTGAAAAAGCATGGAGTTCGGACGATTTTGGATTGTACTCCTAGCTATTTGGCCAAAGATCCCTTGCTTCTGAAATCGCTAAGTGAGAAATCCGGAATTCAGATTTTGACTAATACCGGATTTTATGGTGCTGTGGGAGGGAAATATTTACCTGATTTTGTCCAAACGGAATCTGCGGAACAATTGGCAGATCGGTGGATAGCTGAATTTGAAATTGGAATTGAAGGGACTGGTATTAAACCAGGATTTATTAAAATTTCGGTGAATGAAGCAGATACCCTTTCGCCCATTGATCAGAAGCTAGTCAAAGCAGCAGGGATTACCCATCAAAAAACAGGATTGACTGTAGCTTCACATACAGGATTTTGGAGAACTGCTGTGCAAGAGGTGAGAATACTTCAAGAAATGGGTGTTAATCCATCCGAATTTGTGTGGGTTCATGCTCAAAATGAACAAGATTTTGAAAATTATAAAGTTGCGGGAGAAATGGGTGTTTGGATTAGCTTGGACGGAATCGGCTGGGCAATTGACCCCTATGTGAATCGCCTGATTTTCGCCAAAGAAAATGGAATTTTGGGCAATGTGCTGATTTCTCATGATGCCGGCTGGTTTGATCCAGCCAAACCGGGTGGCGGAGATTTCCAGCCTTTCACCAATATTTTTGAAAAGCTGATTCCAATTCTTAATGAAAGAGGATTCACTGAAGAAGATTGGGGTTTATTGCTAAAAGAAAATCCTAAATCAGCTTTTTCAATTCATAAATAGTTGATTATAAGAATTTTTCAATCCGCCCCGGCGGACAAGTTTTTCAAATCTTTAAATCTACCACGACCAAATTTTTCCATCTGCTACCAAATTTTCTTTGCCAACCTTTATCAATCGGTCCGACCTGCTTACCTTTGCGCATGGCAGAACAAATCCTCATCCTTGATTTCGGTTCTCAGTACACCCAACTCATCGCTCGAAGAGTCAGAGAACTGAACGTTTATTGCGAAATCCATCCTTTCAATAACCTTCCTGAAATCACCCCCGAGATCAAAGGTGTAATCCTTTCTGGATCACCCTGTAGCGTTCGGGATGAAGGGGCTCCTGACCTTGACTTGGATAGTCTTCGCGGAAAGCTTCCAGTTTTGGGCGTTTGCTATGGTTCACAGCTTCTTGCTCAGAAGTATGGGGGAGAGGTTTTGCCGTCTACTATCAGAGAGTATGGTCGTGCTAATTTGGATCACATCGATCTGCATCATGACCTACTAAAAGAAATGACCCATGGATCCCAAGTTTGGATGTCCCATGGTGATACCATCAAACAATTACCCGAAGGTTTTGAGGTGATTGCGAGTACTTCCTCGGTGGAAGTTGCCGCCTTCAAAGTCGAGGGAGAAAAAACTTACGGAATCCAATTCCATCCAGAGGTTACCCATTCTACCGAGGGTAAAAATCTTCTCAGAAACTTTGTAGTCACGATTTGTGGCTGTGCTCAGGATTGGACATCCGACGTCTTTATCGATGCGACCGTAGCTGAGCTGATAGAAAAAATCGGTTCGGATAAGGTAGTCATGGGACTTTCAGGTGGAGTAGACTCTTCGGTAGCCGCTACTTTGATTCATCGTGCCATTGGAGATCAGTTGACCTGCGTTTTCGTTGATAATGGGTTGCTTCGCAAAAATGAATTTGAGGAAGTACTTCATTCCTACAAGGACATGGGATTGAATGTCATTGGAGTAGATTCCAAGCAGCGATTCTATGATGCCTTGGCTGGAATCTCAGATCCCGAAGCTAAAAGAAAGGCAATAGGGCGAGTCTTTATCGAAGTATTTGATGATGAGGCGCATAAAATAGATGGTGTAAAATGGCTGGGTCAAGGCACTATTTATCCCGATGTAATTGAATCAGTTTCTGTAAAAGGTCCTTCAGCTACCATCAAATCCCACCATAATGTAGGAGGCTTGCCTGATTTTATGAAGCTTTCAGTAGTCGAGCCTTTGAATACTTTGTTCAAAGACGAGGTACGTGAAGTAGGGCGTGCATTGGAGATTCCTGAGACCATTATCGGACGGCATCCATTCCCGGGTCCGGGTTTGGCAATTCGGATTTTGGGAGATATTACACCAGAAAAAGTACAGACACTACAGGAAGTAGATCACATATTTATCCAAGGATTGAAAAATCACGGACTTTATGACCAAGTCTGGCAGGCAGGAGCCATTTTGCTTCCCATTCAGTCGGTAGGAGTCATGGGTGATGAGCGTACCTATGAGCGGGTTGTAGCTTTGAGAGCGGTAGGATCCGTAGATGGAATGACGGCTGATTGGATTCATTTACCTTATGAGTTTCTTGGTAAAATGTCAAATGAAATCATCAATCGCGTGAAAGGTGTAAACCGAGTGGTTTATGATATTTCCTCCAAACCACCGGCAACTATTGAGTGGGAATAGATTGAAAGGCAATTGATTGAAATATGTCCCTTTACCTTGAATTTCCTAATTATACGTTTGGAAGTTGGGGGAGAGAAGCTTGAAGAATGCTTAAAACAAAATACTGGTTGGAATTCATTTGTTGATGTTTTAGTCGATAGCTTTCTTAAAAATCTTAAAAACCCGGAGTGTTTCCTTCGGGTTTTCTTTTGGAATGGGTTTTCGGCCTAAACTTTGGGTTTGGAAATAATGATTTAAATTTGTCCATAAGCTTATCTAACTGATCGGAATGCAAAAATCACTTCTTTTTTTAGCCCTTCTTTTTTTAGTACTTACCGTAAATGCCCAAAACGCGCCTGAGGGTTATTTACAAGCCAAAAGACAATTGGCTTCAGGTTCTTACTGGGATGCGATGAATAGCTTTCGGGCTTTCACTGATGAGTCGAAATATGGAAAATTGGCTTTGTATGCTTCTTACCATGCCGGAGAATCAGCTTTGAAAGCCAACCAAGCAGAAACTGCCATTGGGATTTTGAGGCCTTTGGCTGATAGAACTTGGGACAATCAGAATGAAACAATAATGCTACTGGCAGAAGCTTTTTTATTTAATAAGAATATTACCGAAGGATTGGACTTGCTTAAAGCATTACCCCAATCTTATGAAGAACAGGCTAATGATCTAGCTTATGAGTACTTGGTCAAGCAGAGTCTTGATTTTTTGGTGAGAAATTTAAAGGAGTATCAGGATTTTCCGGCTTATACTGCTGCACTCAGCACTGTACTGAATAAGAAAACTGTTCTTTCAACAGATGAAAAATCGCTTTACTACGAGCTTAGAGGTCAGGGAGAAAATTGGTCAACCGGGAATACCGTTAAAAATGACATTTTGGACCTGGTGGTGATTTTACCTTTTTCATCAGGTACTCAGTCTCCAGATCCGGAGAGTTTTATTTTTGAATTATATGAGGGTATTCTATTGGGTATCGACCAATTGAAGTCAGAGGGAATGCGTGTCAGTATCGGTACATTCAATTCAAAGCGGTCAGTTGATAATCTCCGGTCTATACTTTCGGATGAAAAAGTGAAATCTGCCGATGTGATTATTGGTCCGATTTACCCAGAAGAAGCAGATTTGGTAAGTGCCTTCGCCGAATCAGCACAGATTCCTTTTATTCATCCACTTTCCAACTTGGGGGATCGATTTGAGGATAAGAATTATAGCTTCCTTTTCCGGCCTTCTGCCGAGAATATATCCGAGGGAGTTTTTAGAGCGATCAAAGGTCAAAGCTGGGGAAGTCGAATTGCGATTGGCTATGGAGGAAGCTCTAAAGACCTACGAAGTGCCAACGAATTGAAAGAACGGATTGAATCAGATGGATTTCAATTGGTTGATTTTAAAGAACTGAACCCCAGAAATGCAGCTTCTTTTTTGACAGATTTAGGTATCAGACCCACGCTCGACAGTGTAGAGGCGAATGTAGATCAGGTTATAATTCTTTCCGATGATCCCAATATTGCCAGTCCTATTCTTTCATTTTCAGAATCGGTTGCGACTGAAATTCCCATTTTTGTAATGGATTCTTGGCTAAGTTTCAATTTCGCGAATTATGAAATGCTTCCTCATGAGAATTACTATTTCATCGCTAATAACACCCCAAACTACGAATCCGAGACAATGAAACTATTCCGGAACGAATACTATCAAACGCACTCTACGCTTCCTAGCCTAAACGCTATCCTCGGTTTTGAGTTAGTATACTGGGTGGCGATGAATGCCCGTCCTGATTTAGGTTATGATTTCCGTGCCAGTTTGGATCAGCGGGTTTTTGCTCCGGGAAAGTTGACATGGGGGTTCAACTTCCAAAACAGTAATTCTAATCGATATGTGCCTGTATTTTCTCTATCAGCAGGTGAATTGAAACCTTTAAATTATTAATGAATATTTCAGAAAGTAAGCGGCTTTTTGCGAAAGCCCAAAATTTTATTCCCGGTGGAGTAAACTCCCCTGTACGCGCATTCCGTGCAGTAGGCGGAGATCCGATTTTCATCAAAAAGGCCTCAGGTGCTTTCATTTACGATGAAAATGATAATGCCTACATCGAAATGATCAATAGCTGGGGTCCCATGATTTTAGGGCACAATCATCCCATCATTCGAGAGTCGGTAATTGAGGCTATGGAGTCAGGCACTTCCTTTGGGGCTCCAACAGCTCGGGAGATTGAAATTGCTGAATTAATCATTTCCATGGTGCCCTCTGTAGAAAAGGTCAGGATG
This sequence comes from Algoriphagus sp. NF, assembly GCF_028823735.1. Classification (NCBI taxonomy): domain Bacteria; kingdom Pseudomonadati; phylum Bacteroidota; class Cytophagia; order Cytophagales; family Cyclobacteriaceae; genus Algoriphagus; species Algoriphagus sp. NF. Next base: position 51,073 of record NZ_JAPEIB010000014.1, on the reverse strand, counting down.
GTAAACTCCGGTACCGAGGCAACGATGTCAGCAATTCGGGTGGCCAGAGGCTATACAGGAAAGGATAAAATCATCAAAATGATCGGTCATTACCATGGTCATGGTGACTCATTTTTAATTGCAGCAGGATCAGGTGCGATGACTATGGGGCAGCCGGATTCGCCAGGTGTGACTGCTGGTACAGCCAAGGATACGCTTTTAGCACCTTACAACGACTTGGAATCAATTGAAGAGTTAGTGCGATTGAATAAAGGTGAAATCGCAGCATTGATTCTCGAGCCCGTGCCCGGAAACATGGGGCTAGCTATTCCAATTCCTGGGTATTTGGAAGGGTTACGTGAGATTTGTAACCGAGAAGGTATTGTCTTAATTTTCGACGAAGTGATGACTGGCTTTAGGTTAGCTCCGGGTGGTGCACAGGAGCTTTATGGAGTCACTCCGGATATGACCACGCTTGGAAAAATAATCGGCGGCGGTATGCCTGTAGGAGCTTATGGAGGTAGAAAGGAGATCATGGACTTTGTGTCACCTTCTGGTCCGGTATATCAAGCAGGAACCCTTTCGGGAAATCCAATAGCCATGGCAGCAGGCTTGGCCATGCTGAAATATCTCCAAAGTCACCTGGAGACTTATGGTCAATTGCTGAATATTGGAAGGAAAGTCAGTGAGGGGATCAAGAAGATTAACCTGGAACTAGGCTATGATTATACTGTGAATCACGTAGGAAGCATGTATTCCTTGTTTTTCACGGATCAGTCCGTTACAGATTTTGAATCCGCCAAGAAGGCAGATACAGGTTTGTTTGGAAAATACTTTCAAGCCATGTTACAGCGTGGTGTTTATCTTGCACCTTCTCAATTTGAAAGTTTATTCTTGTCAACAGCTCTGACGGATCAGCTGATAGATAAGATTCTAGAAGCCCATCGAGAGAGTATGATTGAAATTCACAGTCAAAACCAATAATTATGAGTTTGAAAGTATACGGAATCAAGAATTGTAACACGATGAAGAAGACCTTCGATTTTCTGGAAAGTGAAGGCATAGCATACGAATTCATCGATTATAAAAAACAAAAACCAACTGCTGAATTGCTTGAGAGTTTTATCAATAAGGTAGGATTGGATGCGGTGATAAATAGAAAGGGAATGACTTATCGTAAAATAGGCGAAGGTCAGAAGGAAAGCTTGGAAAAAATAGAATCTGCCATTCCCATTCTCATAGATAATTCTAGTATGATCAAAAGACCCATCATTTTATATCCGGATGATAGTATTACTTTAGGGTTTAATCCTGATTTGATTTCAGGGAAAATTTAGGAAAGAGGCTTCGGCCTCTTTTTTTATTCCCTTTAATTTTTGACTGTGATAGGCTGGAAATCAGTCGAGTTTCGAGCAGCTTCTTTAAAATTATTTTCAGGAGTTGTCATGACACAACCCATCCTAGAATAGATTGATGGGACTCTTGATGACTTTTTAATCTCATATGGACCCTTATTTCAGCCTTTATAACACGAGAACTTAGGCGTATTTATCATTTTGGATAATCAGATTTTTGTACATGAAAAGGGCTTGATTGTAATTGATTAAAATTTTTTTTGAACACTATAAACTGAATTTTTGAGTAAAATTACCCATTAACTTATTTTATAAACTGGCGGAAATTACCCATTGACACAACTACTTTTAAACGCTACTTTTGAAATGAAATACAAAAAATATATTCTGAAAAGCATAAAACTGTTCAAATTTTCTTAGCGCTTCATAATCTGAACAATAGGACTATAACTTTAATTAATCTATTTCTAACAATTAACTATTTCAAATCATGAAAAAATCAATTTTATTCTTCGGTGCATTAGCTTTTACAGCTTCTGTTTCCTTTGCTCAAACTGGCGTTGGAAACAGCTCAACAACTGATCAAACAGGGAATAACAACACAGCTACTGTTGATCAGCTAGGTAACGACAATATTTCTACCCTCCTTCAGGACGGTAACAGAAATATGGGTACAGTACAGCAGGGAGGATTTGGTGGAGGAGGAACTCAGTCCAATAATGCTGAAGCCTTTATGAATCAAATAGGTAATGATAATGAGGCATTGATCCAGCAAAGACAGGGTTTCCCAGGTGGGACTGCCGCAAGCTATCATGAGATCATTCAAGACGGAAAAGAGAACTATGCTAGACTAAGAACCTTCAATGGAGGTAATACAGGTTTAGTATTACAGGTAGGAAACAGAAACGATGCCGACGGAAGTCAATCATCTAGTGCACATTTGTTAGTTATCCAACAATTAGGAAATGATAACATGGCTGAAGTTGATCAACTAGGAGCAAGTAACAATATTGCTTTTATCGGTCAGGATGGAAATGAAAATCAGGGTAAAACATACCAGAGAGGTGATGGTAATACAGCTGATTTCATCCAAGTAGGTAACAGAAACCTTGCAGTGGATATTAATCAGCTAGGGGATGGTAATTTCTTCTTTATGGATCAAATTGGTAATGATAATGAATCTATCCTTCTTCAGGATGGGTCTTTCAATGATGCCTTTGTATTCATTGACGGTAACAACAACTTCACTCAGCTAACTCAGACAGGTAGCTTTAATTTCTCTGAGCAAATTCAAGCTGGAAATGGAAACGTTTCAGTTGTAGTTCAAAATTAATCTTAGATCTTTTAAATACTTGGCTAGGTCTTCCTAGCCAAGTTTTTTCCTTATGAAAAAATTTACCTTAGTAGTTGTCTTTTCCCTTTTTAGCTCTGTTCTGTTTGCACAGGGCTTTGGCAATGTAGCTACCTCTGATCAAGAAGGAGATAGGAACAGGTCTACTCAAAATCAAACTGGAGTAGAGAATGTTTCTGACGTAGTTCAGTTAGGGAACGAAAATACAGCGAGACTTCGTCAGCAAGGGTTTTCCAACGCGGCCTTCCAGGTTCAAGAAGGTAATCAGAACCTTGCTGCAGTTCGTCAGCTTGGGTTTGGAATGAATGTCGCAGATCAGCTTTCGTTAGGTAATAGAAATACCGCTCGGATTGGTCAGTTTGGTGCAGGGTTTAATCTAGCTTCACAAGATCAAGTTGGTAATCGCAACCGTGCACGAATCGTTCAGGATAGTTTTAATGGAGGTCAAGTGATTGCACCAAATTCTATTCAGTCTTCAAACTTAACTCCAAGTGATTTCTCCAATGAAGCATTTCAAACTCAAATAGGTAACCGGAATATTGCTAGAACCCTTCAATTAGGTGATGACAATCTCCTAACTTCATTACAAGACGGAAATAGAAATTCTTTAGGTACTCGTCAAATTGGTGAGGGAAATGAAATTGATGTTTTGCAATATGGCAGAAGAAACTTTGCAGGCTCTAATTTCCGTGCAGATGTAGGTATCATTCAACGAGGTGATAATAATTTTGTATCACTTATTCAGGATGGTCTTAGAAATACTCATTTAACGACTCAAAGAGGTTTTGATAACGAATCTTTTCAAGACGCTTTAGGTAATGATAACAATGGAGAGGCATTTCAGCGTGGAGAAGAAAATTTAGCAGATCTTTTTCAGACCGGGGACTTCAATTCAGGGATCATTATTCAAAGAGGTCTATTGAATTCTTCGGTTATTGAGCAAACAGGTATTGGAAATACTGCTATTTCTACTCAAACCGGATTTGGCAATTCTTCGTTAACAACACAGAACTAATTTAAAATTTTATGAATAAGCCCAATTGTTTTTTTATCGCGGTAATTATCTTTTTGTCTGTTTCGCTTTCTGCATTCTCGCAAGAAAGTCAAGGTGAACGGGAGGAAGAATTGGTTTCAAATCAGATCATTTCACCTGAAGTCATGTTGCAAAGTAATAGTGCTTCTGTGATACAAGTGGGTAATCGGAATAATTCATCTGTTTTTCAGCAAGGTCAAAACTTGGTCATGTTGAGTCAAAATGGAAATAATAATATCGGTTACATTGAACAATCTGGTGGCCAAAACCGTGCGATATTAACACAATTGGGCAATTCAAATGACACCGGTCTTTGGACCATTGGCCAAAATATAACTTTAAATACAAATCAGGCAGGAAATAATAATACCATCAATGCGTACATTGAGAATGATGGTATAGGGGCACGAATTGCAATCCTCAATCAACTGGGGAACAATAACCAGATTGATGTTGCTCTACTTGGTAATGGATTCATTGGTTCTGTTAATCAAACTTTTGAAGCAACTCAAATTGGTAATGGTTCAAGTTTAACTGCACTCATAGATCCTTTTCAATCTCCAGTATCAGTAACTCAAACTTCTGGGATAGGAGGTGCTGGTATGACTCTTAATATTTCCACTACTACCTTTAATTTTCCAATGAGACAATAATTGTTGGAAAAGTCGCTTTTAATTGATTTATTTATTTTAAATTTTAATAAAGGCGTATAAATGAAAAGGCTTTGGATTAATTTAAGTTTTTCTATTTTTATTTTCTGTTTTTCGACGAGTTATTCTTGGGCTCAGTCAGATACTACTAGGATTGCCTTGGATACTGCTAAGAAGGAGGCCACCATACAAGAACTTCAAACTCTCTTGGAATCAATAAAAAAGCAGGAGACGCAGAAAAAGAGTACAGATGTAGTTCTTGAAATTGATGGTCTTTTGATCGATGATACAAAGACGAAAAGTGGAAGAGACTTTTATGATTTCTTTTACCGAGATTGGGTTGCTCCTCCAGAGGCCAGTAATTATTCGATTTTTATTGTCGAAAAGCCATTCAGACTAAATACTACAACAGTAGAAATACTGATAAATGATATTACGGTTTTTCAATCCTTTCTACAGCCAAGAGCAGATGTTGTAGAAGAGTTAGCTAAGCAATCGATTGGAATCACTCAGCAGTATTTGATTCAATACGAAGAGTTAGTTAGGCAATTGGATGGAGAAGAAAGAAAAGGAACAGGAATATTTTAAATACACTACCAAATGAAAAAAGTCATATTATTCGCTTTTGTATTTTCTTTAATTGGATTATCAGATTTATTCGCCCAACGATTAGTCTATACTCCCCAAAACCCTGCATTTGGAGGAAATACATTTAATTATCAGTGGTTGTTGAGCTCAGCTCAAGCTCAGGATACTTTTGAAGATCCCGCTAGTAGGGAGGATCGGTTTGGTTTTGGACAGGACCCTTTAAACGATTTCTCAGAAAGTTTAAACCGACAAATTTTAAGTAGACTTTCCAGAGAGATTATTGATAGGCAATTTGGAGAAGAGTCATTAGAGTCAGGGACTTATAATTTAGGAGACTATCAAATCGATATTTCAAATTCAGGTTCAGGACTCATTGTCACCATTATTGATAATGTAACAGGAGCCACCTCAGTAATTGAGGTTCCATTTTTTTAACCAAAAAAGTTAAATGCAACTCAAATCTATTCACGGCTACAAAAGGTTTATTTTTGTAGTTTTATTGTTAGTTCTATGTTTCGGATACGGCTGTGCTCCATCTTTTTATCAACCTTTTAATGATAGAGATGCTCGTTTAGGTCCTGAGACACCTTTCAAATCGGAATTGCTAGGTTTGCCCGAGCCTGCTGAGCCTATTTTTGTAGCAGTCTACAAGTTTCGAGATCAAACAGGACAATATAAGGAGTCAAACGTGGGTGCAAACTGGTCAACGGCAGTCACCCAGGGAGCTACCAATATCTTAATTCGGGCTTTGGAAGAATCTGGTTGGTTTGTTCCAATCGAGCGGGAGAATATTTCAAATCTTTTGAATGAGCGTAAAATTATTCGTTCCAGTAGGGAACAATATGAAGGTACTACAAACATTCTTCTGCCGCCACTCCTTTTTGCAGGAGTACTATTAGAAGGAGGAATTATTTCTTATGAAACGAATATTTTCACCGGAGGTGCGGGTGTTCGATATTTTGGAGCAGATGCATCATCTCAATACCGAGAGGATCGGGTTAGTATTTATCTAAGAGCTGTCTCCACCAATAATGGAAAGATTTTGAAGACTGTTTACACAACTAAATCTATCCTTTCCCAAGAAGTTTCAGCTGGGTTTTTCCGGTACGTTAAATTTAAAAGACTCTTAGAGGCTGAAACCGGATATACTTACAACGAACCCACTGAAATGGCTATTACAGAGGCTGTAGAAAAGGCCGTTCATAGTATGATTTTAGAGGGAGTTGTGGACGGTTTGTGGAATTTTAAATCAGAAAATGATACCACTGCCCAAGTCATGCAGGCTTATCAGTTAGAAAAAGAGGAGAATCAAAAAACTGATTATATAGGAAGACTACACCAAGGGGTGGACCGATCCAATATATTTTTATCCCTAAGTGGAAATTTCCAAACTTACGTAGGAGATTACTCTAGAACGGCATTCAGACCAGGTTTTACGGGTTCTTTAGCATTCAAGTTATCTAATTCACTTTATATGGAGGGAGGCTTTGGTTTTCATCAAATAGAGGTGCCTGAATTGTTTAGATCGGTTGATTACCACGGTGATTTAAGCCTTTTGTATATGGCTAATTCGACTGGTAAGCTATCGCCTTTTGTATCTGTAGGAGCGGGCTCCTTTTTTGATTTCACTGATCAGGTAGGTTTTTCTCAAAATACCTACTTACCATATGTAAAATATGGTGGAGGATTGGAGTATATGTTATCAGGGGGCACAGCACTCACTGGTAAGCTTTTTCTAAACCAAATGCTAAATGATCAATATGATGGCATTGAGTCAGGAAGCTTTAATGATTTGATATGGGGAGTGAATTTAGGATTACGATTTTATATAGGAAATAATGCAAAATAAAAAAATAGGGGGCTTTTTGCTCGTTTTCTTTCTGATCTTTACTACAGCATGTGAAGAAGAAACTTTTGACATTGAGCGTTTCGGATCCATATCTGGGATAGTCGTGGATGGTGATACTTACGAGCCATTGCAAGGAGTGCTTATTACGACTACTCCATCTAGCAATGCCGTATTGACTGACGAAGGTGGGACCTTTCAATTAGAAAAGATTAAGGATGGTGATGTTGTTATTACTGCTAGAAAAAAAGACTTTCTAAATGGAACGATTAACGTCGCTGTTTATGAGGAAGAGAATACTGCGGTCACCTTTTTTCTTTTAGAGGATGAAAATAATGTAGGAAGTGTAATACTCTCTGATCCAGTTCCAGGAAATGGAGCTGTCAATCAAGATCTGAGTTTTACTTTCTCTTGGAATGTGGATCAGGAGAATCCAGGTATTCCATTGGCTTATTCAGTATTCATTTTTGAGTCAAATAGTACTGTACAGGATTTGGTGGGTGAGAACTTGCCTACTAACGAGGCCAATGTCACAGGTTTGAAACCAAATACTACCTACTTCTGGTATGTGGTTGCAAAGTATGAAGGAAGGAATGTAGCAAATAGCCCTACTTGGACTTTTGCTACTGGTGATCAATAAATAATTATTGAATGGTGTTGAGGGCTCTACTTATTGGTAAAAACCCGATTCTTGAATCAAATTTGATTCAGGTTCTTGAGGAGATTTCGTCCAAATTTATTTTAGATAAAATAATTTTGGATGAAGCCTTGCCTTCCTATGAGTATTTTGAAAAATTTGATTTTATTTTTTTTGACGATCATAGCTGTAAGCGGGAGTGGCTTAAATTCCATCGTAAGCTTAAACCTGTGTTTTTAGAAAATAATGTTTCCTTTTTTCTGGTTCTAGGAAAAACCTGTGGCAAGGAAGAAATTTATATTGCTCTCGAGGCGGGAGTGGAAAATATCTTATTTCTACCCTTGGATTTAAGTAGTGCAATAAATAAGCTCAAGAATTCTCAAGATAAAAAAAAGTTTTTTAGTTTTTATAATTCTAAAGATTATAAACTATTTTTTGATAATTCGAGTAATCCCAAAATGTTTGTAAAAAGAGGTATTGTAGAGCGTGCAAATCATGCTTTTTTTAAAAGTGCCAGCTTACTAAATGAGAAAAGTATTATCGGAAAAGAATTCTTTAAACTTTTTGATTTCGAATCACACGAGTCGAATTCTTTAAATTTGCAACGGTTTGAACACCAGTTAGTAAAGTCGGTCGAATTCTTAAATGTGAGATTGCGTCAAAACAATGAGTTATTCCATATTCGAACCATTAGTGTTTCTAATAGATCTTCCAGATTTATCGCTGAAATTCATCCGGTATCAAAGCTTCAAAAAGAGTCTTTCAAGGACCTTTATCTTTTAACAAACGAGAACTACCAGGAACATAACATCAATGGCTTTTCAAATGATTATGAAAAGCTTACAAAAAGGGAAAGGCAGGTTTTAGACCTTTCATCCAAAGGTCTACCACTTAAAGAGATCGCGCAAAGCCTTGGCTTATCAAAGCGAACTGTTGAAAGGCATCGAGCTAATATTATGCAGAAGGCAGATGCACATAATATTTTAGAGGCAATTTTATTCTTTTCCGATTCAGAGGTTAGAGTTTGATTGGAAAAAATTTCGGTAAGTTCTCTAAAATATCTTTTGTCATTTCTTTCAGACCGTATGCTGGTTTCCATCCCCAGTGATCTCTGGCAAAATGGTCATCGATGCTATCTGGCCAGCCATCAGCGATCTGCTGACGGAAATCAGGTTCATAGTTGATTTTGAAATCAGGGTGGTGCACCAAGATACTTTCATAGATATCCTTTGGCGAAAAGCTCATCCCTGCTAAGTTGTAGCTTGACCGTATTTTGACATTTTCAATTGGTGCTTCCATGAGGTCTATGGTGGCTTTGATGGCATCAGGCATGTACATCATTGGCAGCATGGAGTCTTCCCTTAAAAAGCATGTAAATTTCTCTCCATTTAAGGCTTTGTGGTATATATCCACTGCGTAGTCAGTCGTGCCTCCTCCGGGTAGTGCCTTGTATCCAATGAGTCCAGGATATCTCAAGCTTCTAACGTCTACTCCATATTTTTGGAAGTAATATTCGCACCATCTTTCTCCGGCCTGCTTTGAAATACCATAGACAGTATTGGGTTCTTTTACACAATATTGAGGTGTATTGATCTTTGGAGTATTGGGTCCAAATACAGCAATAGAAGAAGGCCAATAAACTTTATTGAGATTGAATTCCCGAGCCAATTCTAATACAAAAAGAAGACTTTCCATATTAAGCTCCCATGCAAAAAGAGGCCGTTTTTCTCCCGTAGCCGAAAGCACAGCAGCAAGATGATAAATCTGTGTAATTTTTTCGTTTTTAACTAAGCTTCGGACACTTTCTTGATCCATGATATCCAAAACCTGAAATCTACAGAAGTCAAATTTTTCCTTTGCCTCTGCATTTAAGTCTGTAGCGATGACATGTTCCGAACCAAATCGGTCTGTAAGGGCTTTGGTAAGTTCAGATCCGAGCTGTCCTGCAGCTCCAATTACTAGGATTTTTTCCATGAGAAAGGAGTAAATTCTTCCCGGCTAGTGATGCCTGGCTTTTTGATTATATTTGGGTTTGCTTGCGCAAAAGTAATAAAAAACCGATGTCCCATGGCGTTTTTTGACGAATGGGAAATCAATAAAAAGAATAAGCTGATCAAAAACCAATCAACATGTATCAACAGATTAAACCCAAGTTTGAACAAGAAATTGCAGAGATTAAAGAAGCAGGTTTATTTAAAAAAGAAAGAGTAATTACCTCTCCGCAGGGAGCTGAAATTACGATCGAAGGTGGAAAAAAAGTTTTGAATTTTTGTGCCAATAATTATTTGGGCCTATCATCTCATCCCAAAATTATTGAAGCAGCAAAGGCAGCGATTGATTCCCATGGCTTTGGTCTTTCTTCAGTACGATTTATCTGTGGAACTCAAGATATCCATAAAAAACTAGAACGAAAGATATCCGAGTTTTTAGGCACGGAAGATACCATCTTATATGCAGCTGCTTTCGATGCGAATGGTGGTGTATTTGAGCCTCTACTAGGTACTGAAGATGCGATTATTTCTGATGCTCTCAATCACGCTTCTATCATTGACGGTGTCCGTTTATGTAAGGCTATGCGCTTTCGCTACCTGCATAATGATATGAGTGATTTGGAAGAGAAACTAAAAGAAGCTCGTGAAGCAGGGGCAAAGCAAATTGTGATTGTGACCGATGGAGTATTCTCTATGGACGGTACAATCGCCCAACTCGATAAAATCGTAGAATTGGCTGAAAAATATGAAGCTATGGTTATGTCCGATGAATGTCACTCCACTGGATTTATGGGCAAATCCGGTAGAGGAGTACACGAATTAAAAGGAGTGATGGGTAAAATGGATATTATTACCGGCACCTTAGGTAAAGCATTAGGAGGAGCTTCAGGTGGTTTTACTTCTGGTAAGAAAGAAATTATCGAATTACTTCGCCAGCGTTCGAGACCTTATCTGTTTTCTAATACCCTTGCACCTTCTATTACAGGAGCTTCCATTGCTGTTTTTGACTTGCTTTCGGAAACTACAGAACTACGTGATAAGCTAGAGGACAATACCAAGTACTTCCGAAGTAAAATGGAGGAAGCAGGCTTTGATATCAAGCCAGGCGAACACCCTATCGTACCTATCATGCTTTATGATGCGGTCCTGTCTCAAAAAATGGCCGAAAAATTATTGGAGAAAGGAATTTATGTGATTGGGTTTTACTATCCGGTTGTGCCAAAGGGTCAGGCTAGAATCCGGGTACAAATTTCAGCAGCTCATGACAAGCATCATTTGGATCAAGCTATTCAGGCATTTATTGAAGTAGGAAAAGAGCTTGGTGTGCTTTCTTAAAATTTCTTTTTGGAAATAAATTATCCCGATTTGAGCGATCAGATCGGGTTTTTTATTTGACGTCATGAATGACGTAAAAATGACGTAAGCTAATTTTTGCCTTTATCTCATGGGGACATAGTTTTGAAAAAATGATTGAGCAAAAAAATGGAAAATAAACTAGGAAATCAACTGAGAAATCTTCGAATCAAAAGGGGAATATCTCAAGAGGAGTTGGCATTACGAGCTGGTGTAAGTTTACGTACGGTGCAGCGATTTGAAAATTCTGAAACAACTCCTAGGGGAGATACTGTTCAAAGGCTTTTTCAAATCTTTGGCAAAAGTCCGGAAGAGGTTCTTGATTGGTCTATGGAGGATAATAGGGGATTTTTAAGTACGATGGCTTTATCAGGGCTTACGTTTATATTTTCTCCATTATTAGGGATTTTTATCCCTTTGATTTTATGGCTAAACCGACGAGGAAAGGTTACAGGCGTTGATGATTTAGGTAAGAAAATGATCAATTTCTTAATATTAATGGCTATTCCAATCTATCTACTTCGTGCTATTTCTTGGATTAAGCTTCAGCCAAGTGCCAATGGTGACATTTCCTTAAATGGATTTCATGATTTTTTTGAAATTATTATTTGGGTCAATGCGATTACTATCTCCCTAGCCGTTACTTTCTGTATTTGGAATGCGATCGCTTTGTTTAGAGGAAAAAGAACATTTTGGCCTATTTCTATTCCAATAATAAGATGATTAAGATTTACTCGTCATAGCCATTTTTCTCCGTTTCTTCATTTCATATTCTTCGAGGTCTTCGAAGCGCTCATTGACATCATGGTTGGCTAGGTAATCATTGAGTGTCTCTCTCACTTCCTGAAAAGACATGTTGTGCAAAATCTTTCCATTTTTGGCCATAGAAATTTGACCAGTCTCTTCCGAAACAATCAAGACCAGCGAATCGGTAGTCTCTGACATCCCTATTCCTGCCCTATGCCTCAATCCAAACTGAGCAGGGACTTCTCGTTCGGTCACAGGAAGAATGCAGCGTGCAGCTTTGATTTTACCGTTGTGAATGATGACAGCACCATCATGAAGAGGACTGTACTTGTTAAAAATCGAAATCAATAGTCTTTTTGAAAGCTCAGCATCCAAAATATCTCCACTCTCTGCATAAAACTTCAATTCGGTACTTTTTGAAATGACCATCAATGCGCCTGTATTACTACCGGCAAGGGTTTTGGAAGCCTCAATGATTGGGTTAATGTTGAATGAGGTATCGTCTTTCTTTTTCCAGAAAAAGAGAATGTCTCTCCACATATTATCGCTGGAAAGGAGGGAGGATCGTCCTATGAGAAGGAGGAATTTACGGATTTCAGGAGCGAAGATGATAATAGCAGCTAAAACTCCGACTCCCATGAATTGACCCAAAATCGAGGATAACAATTCCATCCGCAGGGCCAATACCAATAAGTAAATCAGGTAAATAGACAGAAAACCAAGAAAAATCTTAATCGCTACGCTACCTTTCAAAAGCTTGTAGACCTGATACAATAGCATAGATACCAACGCAATATCAATCATATTGACGATGGATACATCTAGGAATCCTATTTTAAAAAGAAAGGTCAAGCGTAGAGTTGTTTAAATAGTTTTCGGGTTTCGTTTGCTTCTTTTACGTCATGTACTCTTAGTATGTTAGCTCCTTTCATTAAAGCCACCATATTCAATGCAGTGGTGCCATTTAGGGCTTCAGAAGGTTCCACTTCCAGCAGTTTATAAATCATGGATTTTCGAGATAATCCTACCAAAATCGGAAGGTTGATCATATCAAAAAGCTCCAAATTTTTAAGCAGAAAGTAATTTTGCTCCAGTGTCTTTGCAAATCCAAACCCTAGATCAATAATTACATCTTTGATGCCAAACTCTCTTATAATATGTAGCTTTTCTGAGAAATAGTTCAAGATTTCCCGTAAAATATTTTCATAATGGGTTTTTCCCTGCATGTTTTGAGGAGTTCCCTGCATATGCATAATGATATAGGGAACAGATAATTCCGAAATGGTTTTATACATATTTGGATCGAGTGAGCCTCCTGAAATGTCATTGACCATATGAGCTCCTGCTTCTATTCCACGTCTTGCGACCTCTGACCTAAACGTATCCACAGAGATTATTATTTCGGGAAATTCTTCGCTGATCCATTGTATAGGATCTTCGATTCGTTGGATTTCTTCCTCAATACTAATATTTGCGGCACCTGGTCTACTACTGTAGCCCCCTATGTCAAGTATGTCAGCGCCATCATTTATCATTTGTTGGGCTCTTCCCAATACGTCGTCTTTATTTAATTTGAGCCTACTTCCCTCGTAAAAAGAGTCTGGAGTGAGATTCATGACTCCCATTATTTGAGGTTCGTCCCATAGAATCAGTCTTCCTTTGATTTGTAGTGTAATCTTTTGAGGAAATAATTTATCTTCGATCGTCGAAGGAAAAGATATAAGGCTCATTAAAACAGCAAGAAATTGGAAACTAAAACCAATAGCGAATATACACAAGTAATCAGTCGATGTAAAGAACTCTTTCGCAAGAAAACGCTCGATTATGGGACTTCTTGGCGGATTATGCGTCTTGCATCTATTACCGATCAGATTTTCATCAAAGCTCAACGGATTCGTTCTGTACAGGAAAAGGGGAGTCAGAAAATAAATGATCCCTTGGAGGATGATTTTGTCGGAATAATCAATTATTCCCTTATAGCTCTAATCCAGATTTCTTTCAAAGATGATGAGCGAATGGAACTCCCTTTTGAAGAGTTGGAAAAGCATTACGATCAGTGGGTGGATTTGACACGAGGCTTATTGGAAAATAAAAATCATGATTATGGAGAGGCTTGGCGTGATATGAGAGTCAGTTCTATGACTGATATTATCCTGATGAAATTGCTTCGTCTGAAGCAAATCGAAGATAATCAGGGCAAAACACTGGTCTCTGAAGGAATTGAGGCTAATTATCAGGACATGATTAATTATGCAGTTTTTTGTTTAATCAAAATGGGATACCATCATGCTAGCTAAAGGAATACTCTGGGTTTTAAGAATTTTTGTAGGAGGCTTATTTATTTTTTCAGGGCTGATCAAAGTCAATGATCCGGTCGGAACAGCCATCAAATTGGAGGAGTATTTCGATGTTTTTTCCAATGATATTGCGGGCTTTTTTATTTATTTGAAGCCATTTGCTCTTTATTTAGCAGTTTTTCTAGTAGTACTTGAGGTAGTCCTCGGGGTAATGCTCATACTTGGAGTTCGTAGTAAGTTGACTGTTTGGTCTTTGACCGGAATGATTCTTTTCTTCACCTTTCTCACCTTCTTTTCTGCATACTTCAATAAGGTAACTGACTGTGGATGTTTTGGAGATGCTATCAAGTTGACACCATGGGAGTCTTTTTATAAGGATATTATATTGCTGGTGATGATTTTGGGAATCCTGGCTTTAAAAAAGCATTTACCCAAATCTTCCTCAGCTTGGCAGAAACGTGTTGTGTGGTTGGTTGGTGTCTTTTGTTTTGTCCTTTCCCTTACCGCTATCAGAAATCTTCCTTTCATTGATTTTCGTGCGTATAAAGTAGGGGTTAATATTCCTGCCAATATGCAGCCGTCCGAACCCTTGCAATATTCATATGTCATGAAAAAAGATGGAGAATTGCTCACCATGGATCAATACCCTACAGACAAGAGTTATGAATTTGTAGAGATGAATTTGAAAAACCCTGAGGCATTACCAAAGATTTCGGATTTCTCAGTTTGGAATGAGTCAGGAGATCAGTCTGATTTCATTTTTGCAGGCAATAAAGTTCTGATTTTGAGCCCTAACATGGGGAAATTTGATCAGGATAATTTGCCGGATATTCACGATTTGGTAAAAAATATGGAAGGAGCTCCGGTCGATGTGGTATTGATGGCAGCTGCACCTCAGGAAGAGATCGATGCTTTTATCTCAAAGAATGGTTGGAGTATTATTGGGATGCAGTCGGATGCAACTGTTGTAAAAACGATTATTAGATCCAATCCGGGTATTGTAATTATGAAGGATGGTACCGTTTTAGCTAAATATCACCACAACAATACGCCTACTGCTTCTGAAGCTCTAGATTTATTTATTCAATGATGGAGGCACTCAAAGTTGTTCTTGTCGGACTTCCTGGATCAGGGAAAAGTACTTTTGGTAAGGTCTTGGCAAAAGAACTTCGAGTTGATTTTTTAGATTTGGATAGGCTGATTGAGCAGCAGTCTGGAAAAACCATTCCCATGATTTTTTCAGAAAAGGGAGAGGGGGCTTTCCGCGAATTAGAATCAAAAGAACTTGAAAGGGTGCTAAGCAATAAAGAGTCTTTTGTTTTGGCCTCAGGTGGTGGATGTCCATGTTTCAACGATAATATGGACCTCATCAATCAAAAGGGAATCTCAGTATATCTGGATGTGCCCTTGAATGAAATTTCCTCTAGACTTCAACACTCTAGGGTATCTAATAGACCAATGTTTGAAGGGTTGGATGCCGGAGAAATCACTTTGAAGTTAAAAAATCTACTCGCTCAGCGTGGAAGGTTTTATGATCAGGCAAAAATAAAACTCAGCGGAAATGATTTCTCCGCTGAGTTTCTAATTATGGAATTGATCAGTATTTTAAAAAGTCAATCCGATAGTTAATACGCCATTGATGATTGAATTTTCTACATCGGTAATTGGCCCGATATTATTATTTTGACTGTCTAGGACCTGATAAGACTGGTACAATGCACTAGATTGCTGGCTCACCAATGCGAAATCAATATTGAAACTATTGAGCCTTACTCCAAGACCACCACTGATCTGAGTGGTACTTCTGTCAATAAAATTATCTGCAAAAGGGTCCCCAAAGTGAGCATAACCTCCTCTGATATAGAACTTATTGATTCTTCCCTCAGCACCGATTCGATAATTTATTGTGCTGGTATATAGGCTTTGAATAGCCTGATTATCCGGTCCTTCATTGAAACTATTAGAGTTGATTCTTGCCGCAGAATAATCAACCCAGTCCACATCAGCTGAGATGAAACCATTTTTTCCCAAAAAGAAGGTAGCTCCACCACCCAATCTCAACGGTGTGTTTAATCTAAAGTTGTTAATGAAAAGATCCGTCACGGCCTCTTGTCTACCTAAAGTGATATCCTCAGGTTCATAATAGAAGTTGTTGTACTCTGCGACCATGGAAGCTTGATATTCTTCATTCAATCCATACCAAGTAGGACTCTGGAAGTTGAATCCTAAATTCAAGAAGTCGATCGGCTTATAGATTACTCCTACATTTAGGTTGAATCCTGCCCCATTGATAAACAAATCCTCACGAAGAGAGCTTGCAAAAAGAGGTTCGTCAATAAACCCTTCGTTATAAACTTTCTGTGAGAAATAACTGAGCGATCTTATCCCCAAAGAACCTCCTATGAAAAGCTTATGGTCGAAGTTGGCTCCATATCCAAAGGTAATCTGGTTGGATGAGCCTTCCTGCAAAACGTTTTCATCCTGAAAGGGAAGCCCTAAAACAAAGGAATCATAAGTATCTGGATTGGCAATGGGGTTACCATCCTGATCAAATGCTACTGGATTTATCTGATAAGTTTGATATGCCATTCCGGTGATACCAAATGTTTCAATTTGGCTTTCAGGTATACCGAAAGCATCTTGGAGGTAAAAATCAATAATTGAGGTTTCTCCTAAAGCATCTGAAAAATAACCAAACTCGGAATTGAAATTTGCAATACGCTGAATGCTGATTCCCCAAGACCCACCTTTAAATGAACCCCTCTCCATTACTCCTTTTGGGTTGGCAAATACGATGGATAGATTAGGTGCAGAAAAATTAGAAGTGTTGTAGGATCTATTTTGTCCAAGATAATTTGTCTGTACTCCCCAATCACTATATCCCAAGCTAATTGAAGCTTCTGATTTTCTGAAAAAACCTAAGCCTGCAGGATTGCCGGCGATATTTGACACATCACCACCTAGGGACCACTGTGTTCCCCCAATAGCCATTATTCGTGCTGAACCTGCTGGGAAGCTTTGACTGAATCGTAAGGCATCTTCAAAATATCCACTTTGTGCAGCTGCACCCAAAGAGAATATCGAAAAGACAATAGCGATTATATACCTCATAAATTTTAATGATAGTTTGAATTTAAAAACGAAAAAATGATTGAAACGGATAAATTTAATTCAAAAAAAAAGGGGAATTAATTTCCCCTTCCTCCTCTCGATCCTGATGAGGAACTACTTCTCGAGACACCGCCACCTCCAGAAGATCTCATGCCCCCACTAGATGAGCTTCTCGATGGAGTACTCATTCTACTTGGAGTGCTAGAGCTGCGGCTTGGTGTATATGTTCTGTTTGTTGTACCACGGTTGTAAGAAGGACTAGAACTTCTACTAGGAATAGCGCTTCTATTATAAGATGGGCTAGTGCTTCTTCTTGAATTGTAATTGTTCATAGATCTTGAAGGAGCGTATCCGCTTCTATCCATAGTTCTGGTAGAAGGTCTTGCAGTTGGCATAGCACTTCTAGAGCGAGTCGCAGATGATCGGTTCATGGCTGCAGATCCTGTATTTCTAGGAGAAGAATTCGCTATTCTTGATCTATTGGAGTTATAATAATCTGATTGACTATTTGAGAAGTCTCTGGCAGGTACTCTAGAGCGATCAGAAGAAACCAAACTTCTATTGGACATTGCACTTCTACGTGCTTGAGCTCTTGATGTGTTTGGCAATACTGCATTGCTTCGGTCTCCTGAAACTCCAGCTAAGGATGCACCGCGGGTAGGTCTTGCTCCTCTTACAATTCTTCTATCTCCAAATTCTCCACCTGGCAATACATAAATCGGACGGTTACCATAGATTGGCATTCCCCATCCGGGACCCCATCCGCCTCCCCAGGCGTAGCTTGGTCCCCAGAAAGGATCGTAAAATCCTCCCCATCCAGGTCGGTAAAATGGATTACCCCAAGGTGAGCCCCAGAATGGACTGCCAAAACCAAATCCTATGTTGATAGAAAATCCAGGTCTGAAGCCCCATCCGGCTCCCCAGCCGAAGCTAGGACCCCAGAATGGATCCCACATGCCGAATCCCCAAGGATTGAAGCCTGTCATGAATCCCATACTGAATGCAAGTCCGGAGTTGAAGCCTGAATTGAAAGAATTATTATTGTTGTTTACAGAAAAATTATTGTAAGCGTCAATGTCTCCTTGAGTTGATTGAGTTTCAGTGTTGTCATCGAAGTACACCACTTCATCTCCTGTCTCCTCGGGAGTGGCAGAGTATTTTGCCAAATATTCCGGATTTACATTTCTACTACTGAAACTTTCATTCGGAACTGTTTGAGCTTGTTCAAATTGCTCAAAAGTCTCCGGAGTATTATTTGCTACGGCATAAGTACTCGAAATTTGAGCATCAGAAGCCATGAAATAGAGATTATCCGATGGGCTGGTACTCGCTATTTGAGATGTAGAGCAAGAACTCAAAGTCACTGCTCCGATGATTACTAATGATAAGATGCCTTTAAATTGCCTCATAGCTTTATTTAGTTGTTAGTACAGTATACGGCCTTAAGGGTGTAGGGTTATTCTTTTTGGCTATATTTGCGACGCTTAATTTAGCAAAATTATCTACAAATAACTTCCAAATCAACTATAATGAGTAAAGGACTTCCAAAACGAAGTGAGGATTATTCCCTTTGGTATAATGAATTAGTGAAAAGAGCTGATTTAGCTGAGAATTCGGCTGTTCGAGGCTGTATGGTCATTAAACCTTATGGGTATTCAATCTGGGAAAAAATGCAAGCCGAGTTAGATCGGATGTTTAAAGAAACAGGTCATACCAATGCTTATTTCCCACTCTTTATACCTAAGTCATATTTGAGCAAAGAAGCTTCTCATGTGGAGGGCTTTGCAAAAGAGTGTGCCGTAGTCACTCATTATCGATTAAAGAATGATGAGAATGGAAAGGGAGTTGTCGTAGATCCTGAGGCAAAGCTTGAGGAAGAGCTAATTGTACGTCCTACCTCTGAGACGGTCATTTGGAGTACGTATAAAAACTGGATTCAATCCTATCGAGATCTTCCGTTGCTAGTGAATCAGTGGGCCAATGTAGTTCGATGGGAAATGCGAACTCGACTATTCCTTCGCACAGCAGAGTTTCTTTGGCAAGAAGGCCACACAGCCCATGCCACCAAAGAGGAAGCTGAGGCTGAGACACTTCAAATGATGCAGGTGTATGCTCAGTTTGCAGAAGAATTCATGGCTTTACCGGTGGTGAGAGGAAGAAAGACCGAAAATGAGCGTTTTGCAGGTGCTGAAGATACCTTATGTATTGAAGCAATGATGCAGGACGGTAAAGCTCTTCAAGCAGGAACTTCTCATTTTTTAGGGCAGAATTTTGCTAAAGCCTTTGATGTGAAATTTGCGACTAAAGAAGGTGGACTTGATTTTGTCTGGGGAACATCTTGGGGCGTGAGTACCCGTCTGATGGGAGCTTTGATCATGGCTCACTCTGATGACAATGGGTTAGTTTTACCTCCGAAACTTGCTCCGATGCAGGTAGTAATTGTTCCAATTTATCGTGGAGATGATGAATTTAAGGCCGTTAGTGTCAAAGCCAATGAGTTGGTTTCAGCATTGAGAAAAGCTGGTGTCTCTGTTAAATTTGATGATCGTGATACGCACAAGCCAGGTTGGAAGTTTGCAGAATATGAATTGAAGGGTGTGCCGCTTCGTATTGCGCTTGGTCCAAGAGATTTGGAAAATGGGACTGTCGAAATCGCTAGAAGGGATACCTTAACAAAAGAATCATTTGCATTAGATTCTATGCCAATCGAAGAGAAGGTTAAAACGCTTTTGGATGAAATTCAAACTTCCATCTACCAGAAAGCGAATGATTTCAAAGAGTCGCATACGACCGAGGTAAACTCTTGGGAAGAGTTTCAAGAACTCCTAGAATCCAAAGGAGGTTTTCTTTCTGCTCATTGGGATGGAACTAGTGAGACTGAAGATAAAATCAAAGAATTGACTAAAGCCACTATCCGTTGTATTCCACTTGATCAAAAAGAAGAAAGTGGAAAATGCGTATTAACAGGAAAGCCTTCCAAAGGCAGAGTCCTTTTTGCGAAAGCTTATTAAATTCAAACCCGGTCAAACCGGGTTTTTTTATTGCCTTTAATTCCAAAACTAAATTGTTTTCGAAGTTTCTATTTCCATTATAATTCTTTGTCGTATCTTGGTTTTGAAGTAATCAAGGTTTCAAATGTCGATTTTGATTTTAGTAAGTCTTCTAGGTATTGGGCTGATTTTATTATTGGCTGAGATCCTATTCGTTCCAGGTACTACCGTCGTGGGAATATTTGGCCTAGTGATCAGTCTTGCAGGAGTGACCTATGCCTTTCTTACGTTTAATCCTGAAATAGCTTGGTGGATCACAACTGGCGCAGTCATAATCAATTTAGCCGCTGTAGTCTATGGCTTTCGCTCAGGAGTTTGGGATAAGTTTTCCTTGAAGTCTTCCATGCAGGGTGGGGCTTTCGACGATCGCTTGGTAGGGCTTCAAGTAGGGATGATGGGAAAAGCTGCCTCTGACATCAAACCTTATGGAAAGGCAGATTTCCAAGATCAAATCTATGAAGTCAAATCCGAATCTGGATTCATTCCAGTAGGTACGGAGATTACTGTTATTCGAATAGAAAATAATCTGATTTTAGTTAAATAATTATGGATCCAAACAGTTCAATGTTCATTTTAATCGCTGCAGTGGCAGGGATTATTCTTTTATTCATTTTCCTTTATTTCGTACCCGTAAATCTTTGGATTACGGCTCAATTTGCGAATGTACGTGTAGGAATCGGTGAACTCATCGGGATGAGAATCCGGAAAGTACCACCGAGTATTATTGTTAACTCGATGATTACTGCGACCAAGGCAGGTTTGCAACTCACGACAAATGATCTAGAAACGCACTACTTGGCAGGAGGAAACGTGCCAAATGTAATTCGAGCTCTAATCTCCGCAGACAAGGCCAATATTAATCTTTCCTTCAAGCAGGCTACAGCAATTGATTTGGCAGGTAGGGACGTATTTGAAGCAGTTCAAATCAGTGTGAATCCAAAAGTGATCAATACACCGAGTGTCGCTGCAGTGGCTGCAGATGGAATTCAGCTAGTCGCAAAAGCACGAGTGACTGTGAGAGCCAATATCGCCCAACTAGTCGGTGGTGCTGGTGAGGACACCATTTTAGCAAGGGTAGGAGAAGGGATTGTTACCTCTATTGGTTCGGCTGATACGCACAAGAGCGTACTCGAAAACCCAGACAAAATTTCGAAACTCGTGTTACAACGTGGCCTGGATGCAGGAACTGCATTTGAGATCCTTTCAATCGATATTGCAGATATTGATGTGGGAACCAATATCGGTGCAAAACTTCAAATCGATCAGGCTTCAGCTGACCTTAAAGTAGCAGAGGCGAAGGCAGAAGAGCGAAGAGCAATGGCAGTTGCTTTGGAACAAGAGATGCGTGCCAAGTCTGTTGAAATGCGTGCCAAAGTTATTGAAGCAGAAGCGGAAGTTCCTTTGGCTCTTGCAGAGGCTTTCCGATCTGGTCAACTTGGGGTGATGGATTACTATCGAATGGAGAATATCAAATCAGATACTTCCATGAGAGATTCCATAGCCAATTCTGATTCAGATAGTTCGGATTCGAGCAAGGGCAAAAACGAGAAAAAATAAGAAAAGGGCTTAGCGCCCTTTTTTTCTTTTTTTAGGATCCATTGGTTCCACTACAATAATTGGCTTGTAGGTACATTTGACGAGGATAGTATTTTTAAATTGATCAAAAATTATGTCCTCATAATCTACCGGAAGGACATTTTTTCCTGTTCTATCGAAAAGCCCGATTTTCCCATCAGACTCAGCTGTCAGCCAGCGGCCATCTTGCACTAGAATACTATCAAAAAGGTTTTCTAATTTCGGATCTTGATTAGAAGAGTAAAAGCCTGCTTTCCCATTACGGATGGCGATAAATTCTCCTTCATCTAAGGGAATGATATTTTCAAAGCTTTCAACTCCTTTGTACTCATTATCAGCGCTTAGAATGAATTTCCCTGATGAATTTTCACCGATTGCTCTTCCATTCGATTGAATACTGACTCTATCCCAGTTTGCATCGGAAAGGATTTTTCCGCTTCGGTCAATAATGCCCCAAAAACCCCCTTTTCTGAAGGCAGCAATTCCATTTTTGAAGCTTCCCATTTCATCGAGGCTTGGACTAATTATCCACTGACCATTGGAGTCTACGGCTCCCCATTTACCTAATTCATTACTAGCAGGGAAAAGTTTTTCATCACTTCCACGGATAATAGAAAGGCTATCGCTAGGGCCTACCAGCCATCCATCTCTTCCCAATAGCCCCAGTTTATTGTCTCTAAATTTCACATTGTACAAATCCGGGCCGATTCGGTTTACCTCGGTCATTCCTACGGCATCCAGTAGTATGCCATCCTCTTTCATTACTCGACGAAGCTTGCCATGAATGAATTCTAGCATAAGATCATTTTCGAAAGAGATTCTGTGGAAACTATTGTATCGGACATTTGCCTGAATAGGATCTCCCTCCACCAAAAGATATTGGTTTTCATTGAATCCAAAGTAAAAGTTTCCTCGGGTATGCTCAAGCGAATCCAAAACAGCATCCAAGACCACTCGACCTTCCATATTGAGCAAGCCATATCCTTCTACATCTTTGATTAAAAGGTAGTCACTGTCATTATCCTCTAATGATTCATAATCCTTTGTGGGATTGATGGACAAGGGCAAATAGTACTTTCCGTTATCTTCTGCAATTACCTGTCCTCTACTGCTGATCCAAGCATGATCCAGCACTCCCAAAGACCGGGTTGTCCCTTTTCCTCTTTCATAGACAAAGTATTCCTGACCTTTTTTAGCAAGAAGAAGATTGAAAAAAACCTCAATTTGATCATATTTTAGGTCCAGAACTTTTTGACCATATTCGTGATAGGCTCCCAGTCCAGATTCGCCCTTTACCAAAATCCAGGGCGATAGATACTGATAGACTTCTTGGCCTTCGATTTGGACAGCAGGCTGATAGTCATTGGAAAGGAGAAAAAGACCCTCATTGGTTTCTGCAATTCTCACAGCTTCCCCGAGTACAAGGATTTCATTATACATCAACCTTGAGACAAGGCTCATTTCCGAGTTATAAACCTCCCAGGTTTGTGCATTTGATTTACCGACCAGGAAAAGAGCGAAAAAGATTAGAATGTAAAGTTTTTTGAGGTTTTCCATGTCCTAGAATAATAAAGACCAAAGAAAGCTACTTCTTTGGTCTTCATCTATGTTATTGAACCGAATTATTTATCTGATTTAATCTTGTCAAGATCGAATAGGTCTGAAATAATCTCGATCATTTCCTCTGCCTCGTCCCGCTTACAAGCATTCTTTAATTGAATTACCGGAACCTTGAGGATTTTTTGCATCATGCTTTTGGTAATCTTATCGATGATGGCCACTTCATCCTCAGATGCATTTTTGAGGAACCGAGACATTTCCTCTAGTCGAATTTGCTCTAGTGACTGCTTTAATTTATTGATGGTAGGAGAGACCATCATTTCCTTTTTCCAATTGTAGAATTCGTCAATTGATTCTGAAATCAGTTTTTCCACATCAGGAATCGAAGCAAGTCTTTTATCAAGAGCCTCAGAAGCTTTACTTCGAATATTATCTACGTTGTATAGAATCACCCCAGGTACTTCTTCTACAGTAGTTTCAATGGACCTAGGGACTGAGAGGTCAATCAGAAGTTTGTATGATTGGATTTTGAAACGACTGATGAGTTCCTTGGTGATAAAAGGATCATTTCTATGAATGGAAGAAACAATCACATCTGCCTCATCCATTGCTTGATCTAATTGATCAAATGGAACCACCTCAAAACCCAACTCAGCAGCTATAATTTCTGCCTTCTCTTGCGTACGATTGGAAATCTTGACCTTCGCGTCAGGAAGGTAAACCATGTTTTTTGCTACATCTTCACCTATTTCCCCTAGACCAATCAATAAAATTCGAGGTTGATAGGTGTTGGAAGTCAAACTTTCCATCAATTCGATGGTGGCATAGGAAAGCGAGGCTGCACCGTCTCTGAAAGCAGTCTCCTGCACCACACGCTTGTTGGTGAAGAAAACGGTGTGCATCAAACGATGCAAAAATGGACCTGCCATGTCCAGATCAACAGAGGTTTGATAGGCTCTTTTGACCTGATTAGCAATTTGAATATCTCCCACTACCTGAGCTTCCAGACCGACTGCCACTCGAAAAAGGTGAGAAACAGAATCCTGATCGTTTTTGTAGAGCTCAAAATATTCCAAATAATCAGTGACCTCAGGAATTCCTTTTTCCAGTCCGATCAGTTTGATTATTTCAGAACTGAGATCCAGTTCATGTGAGTAGTAAACTTCTGTCCGATTGCAAGTTGAGAGTATGAGGGCATCTTGAAGACTGAAAAACTCCTTCAATTTGATCAAAATTGAATGAATAGATTGATCATCTAAAGCAATCAATTCACGAATCTGAACAGGAGCTGTCTTGTGGGATAAACTTATTGCACTGAACTTAAATTGCATAGTATTCTTCTTGCCTCGCAAATTTAATAGACACAGGTGGAGGAAATGTGATTTATGTCATTTATCAATCAATTTAGAAACCGTCTAAATAAATTGTTAGCAAAGGTCTGAATTATTTGAATTGAATGCCAATATTCTTAACTTATCCGTTATTGATCAATTCTATTGAAGTATGAGACTTCGTTTTTTGTATTGGTTGAAAAGGGAAATTGGATTTAGCCGAAAAGAGTCCAGAGGATTTTTATTAGTTGTTCCTGTTCTGACTTTTTTAGCCTTTAGTCCTGAGCTTTTTTCATTGATTTCGAGGCAAATTGATCCTGCCACGGAGAAGAACTTGATAGAGATCGCAGATTCGCTTCGATTGTTGGGTTTTGAGGAAGTTTCTTCACCTTATCCGGTTCGAGTAGGATTGGACACTGTCAATAGGTCCATGCAGGGGCTTCGAAAAATTCCATTCTCGGAAGCAGACTCCATTACACTTCAAGTTGTTCCGGGAGTAGGCCCAACTTTAGCTGCTAGGATTATCAAATATGAAGTTTCAATGGGAGGCTTTTTCTCAAAAGATCAATTGAAAGACATTTACGGGGTACAGCCTGAGGTTGCAGATCGAATATGGGAATATTTTGAATTTGACGGAGAAATCAGAAATCGATTGGCCATCAATGATGCTACCGTGGAGGATCTGGCAAAGCACCCCTATATCAGTTATGGGCAGGCAAAAGTAATTATAGCATACCGCAATCAGCACGGGAATTTTCAGCAGGCAGATGACTTGCTTAAAATCCGGATTTTTGATCCGGAGTGGATCCAAAAAATAGCCCCTTATTTGACTTTTTAATCTGGCCAGCAAGCTCCATCTTTGGGGCATGAAAGAGGTACTCTTCAAAGAAAAATTTCCTCAACTCAACCTTCCCGAATGCAATCCTAGAATCACTGAAGAAGAAGGGAAGTTGTTGATATTTGATTCGATCCGAAAGAAACATCTTGTGCTGACCCCGGAGGAATGGGTACGGCAGCATTGGATTTATTTTTTGGTAGAGAAAAATCAATATCCGAAGGGTCTCCTTGTAACTGAAAAAGGGTTGACCTATAATAAACTTCAAAAGCGTACGGATATACTTGTGCGTAATCAAGAAGGAGCTCCTTACTTATTAGTGGAGTGCAAGGCACCAACTGTCCCAATCAATCAAAAGACAGTGGATCAGGCTGTCCTCTATCACTTCAAGCTCAAGTCGAACTTTTTGATCCTCAGTAATGGTTTCTCACACATATTTCTAAAATATGACTTCTCAAAAAATCAATTTCTCCAAGAAAAAAATCTACCCAAAGCACCATTTTCTCATTGAAATTTTATGATTTCAGTCATTTTTTTTACCTTTTAATCATTAACGAATACCCCACTATGTCTAACTCAGTAAAACAACTTCCTTGCGAACTTTGCGCCAGCAGAAAACATTCTTTGCTTTCTGATTTGTCAGAATCTCATATCTGCAGTATCTCTGAAAGTAAAAACTTGATTTCTCATCGAAAAGGGCAAATTCTCTTCTATGAAGGTACCAAGCCTTTAGGAATATTCTGTATCAATTCTGGAGTGGTCAAAGTTTACAAAACAGCTTCGAATGGGAAAGATCAGATTATACATCTAGCTAAAGCTGGTGACTTCTTGGGCTATTCTGCACTTTTGGGGGAAGAAAATTATACTACTTCGGCGATGATTGTCGAGGATGCGAAAATATGCTTTATACCTAAAGAATCATTTTTAGAAACTCTTTTTGGAAATACACAATTCTTTAAGCGGGTGACGAAGCAGCTAAGCCATGAACTCAATATCATGGAGGATAAACTGACAGATGCCACCCAAAAGAGTATTCGGGAACGACTTGCCTACACGCTTCTTCTTTTGGCAAGTAGCTATGGTGTGGAAGGAAATGAAGCTCAAAAAATTGACCTTGTTCTCAGTCGGGAAGAAATAGCCGGAATCGTGGGTACGGCCACGGAGTCAGTGATTCGACTACTCTCCGAATTCAAAAAGGATAATCTAATTGAATTTGAAGGAAAGAAAATCATCATCAAGGATCGAAGAGGTCTTGCGCGGCTTTCAGATTTTTACGCCTGATAGAACCTCCCAAGCCAAATTGGGGTTTAGGCTTTATGATTTCAAAATGTTTATTGCCTGCTAAAGCTTTCATTATATACTGTGCCATTTCATTTTTGGCCTTCTCAGCCAATGGACAGTCTTTGGCCTATCGGACCATGCTGAGTACGCTTTACGATTCAGATTTTCCCGTCATTTATCCCAATCAAATCGAAAGGCTGTCTAAGTACCAAATCTTGGATACCCGAGAAAAAGAGGAGTATGAGGTCAGCCATTTGGATGGAGCAATTTGCGTCGGATACGATGATTTTTCGGAGGAGGTTTTTGAAAAGCTAAATCCTGACAGACCTGTGTTGGTTTATTGCTCAGTGGGGGCACGATCTCAGGATATTGGTAAAAAGTTGGTCCAAGAGGGCTTCAATGTCGTAAATCTTTACGGAGGCATCTTCCAATGGGTAAATGATGGATTACCGGTTTATGACTCACTGGGTAAGACGGAAAAGGTGCATGCTTATAATCGGGCCTGGGGAGTATGGCTCAACAAAGGCGAAAAGGTTTATTGAAACCTGTCTTCTGGACGACGGTTCACTTTTCTAATAGTCTTTACCTTTATTCAATCTTCAATTAGAAATAATGAATTTATGTATAATCTCATGATTGCTTTAGTTTTCTCACTTCTTTCCTGTGGAGCTTCTGACCTTGGAGGCATCAATACGACCCCACCAGATCATAGCGTCTGGAATGAACTCCTCGGTAAGCATGTGAAAGAGGATGGAATGGTCGACTACCGAGGTTTTATAAGAGATCGGGAAAAGCTGGAAATCTACCTCAAAACCATTAGCAGCAATTCCCCTGATCGAGAAAAATGGTCTGAAGAAGAGCAACTTGCCTACTGGATCAATGCTTACAATGCTTTTACCGTCAAGCTGATTGTAGATAATTATCCAGTGGAAAGCATACGAGACCTTGGCCCTAAATTGAAAATCCCCCTGATCAAAGATGTTTGGCACTATAAGTTTTTCAAAATAGGGGGGCAGGAAAGTAGTCTAGATGAAATAGAACATGGTATTCTTCGCAAAGAATTTGAAGAACCTAGGATTCACTTTGCCATTAATTGTGCATCTTTTTCTTGTCCACCTCTGCTAAATGAAGCCTTTGTTCCGGAAAGAATAGATCAGCAATTAGATGAAGTAGCCAAATCATTTATCAATGACCCTAAGCGAAATAAGATTTCAAAAGATAAGGCTGAAATCTCATCCATATTTTCGTGGTTCAAGGGTGATTTTACCAAAAATGGGAGCTTGATTGATTTTTTAAACCAATATTCCAAAGTCAAACTCTCTTCCAATGCCAAAATCAGTCATCTGGACTATGACTGGAGTCTAAATGAATAGGCTATCTTTGATCATCAAGAAATCTTCATGAGTCCAAGCAAACATATTGTCATCTTAGGTAATGGAATTGCAGGTATCACCTGTGCGCGACATCTCCGAAAAGGTGATGATAATATTCAAATAACCGTAATCTCCGGTGAAAGCAAATATTTCTTTTCCCGAACAGCCCTGATGTATGTGTACATGGGGCACATGAAATTCGAGCACACGCAACCATACGAGAATTGGTTTTGGGAGAAAAACCGGATTGACCTTGTTCAAGATTGGGTTGAGAAAGTGGATTTCAAGGAAAAAAAATTGTGCTGCCAAAGCGGAAAAACCATCACTTACGACCAATTGGTTTTGGCTACTGGATCTAAGCCTAATAAATTTGGCTGGCCTGGTCAGGATTTGGAAGGTGTGCAGGGCCTATATTCCAAACAGGATTTGGAATTGATGGAAAAGAACACCGAATCAGGAGTGAACCAAGCGGTGATCGTTGGGGGAGGACTAATTGGTATTGAAATGGCTGAAATGTTAGCCTACAAAAATATTGAAGTTACTTTTTTGGTTCGTGAGTCTGGATTTTGGAGAAATATTCTCCCAGAAGAAGAGTCCGAAATGGTAGGAAGGCATATCCGAGAGCATCATTTTGATTTGAGGGTCAATACAGAGCTTGAGGAAATTATATCCGATGGAAGTGGAAAAGTCAAGGCGGTAAAAACAAAGTCTGGCGAGGAAATTCCCTGTCAATTTGTGGGTTTGACTCCAGGAGTAAGTCCAAACATAGATTTTCTGAAAGGCGCTGAATTGGACTTGGATAGAGGAATTCTGGTTGATCACTTATTTCAGACCAATCTCAGGGATGTATTTGCTATCGGAGACTGCGCACAGTTTCGAGAAAAGCCCGATAAAAACCGAAATATAATCGAACAAGTCTGGTATACCGGGAGGATGCATGGTGAGACTTTGGCCCAAACCATTCTGGGTAAGCCTACGCCCTATAAGCCTGGTGTTTGGTTCAATTCAGCTAAATTTTTGGATATTGAATACCAAACGTATGGACAGGTTCCAGCCGATTGGGATGAAAGTAAAGTCTTAAATTTCTATTATGAGCACAGTTCTGGCAAAGTCTGTTTCCGCATGCTTTGTGATTCAGACGGAAGAATTTTGGGAGTGAATAATTTTGGGTTTAGGCTTAGACATGAGTTCTTTGATAAAGCTATCCGCGAACAGTGGTCTGGGCAAAAAGTGATTCAAAATTTGGATAAGGCTAATTTTGATCCTGAGTTTTTCGCACCCTATATCTCAGCAATACAGAGAAAGTATGCTGAAGAAAATAACATTACCTTGAAAATCTCTAAACCCTCATTCTTTCAAAGATTGATCGGAGCGAAGCTATGAAGTACATTCAACTAATTGGGCTAACCTTATTTCTGACAGGATTACTGGCTTTCACAGTCATTCCCTTTTTGGGTGAATACACCATTTCTGAGGCGATTGTGCTTGACAATACCAAGGATATTCATCAAGAAAAGATGAATGAGTTATTGGCGCCCATGTATGGTAAGGAGTACTCAAATTCATTCAGTTTCATTCGGGAGCTTAATCAACGAGTAGATGACTACAATTCCGTGCTAAAAGCTGAATCCAACTGGGACCAAGTCATTTGGGATGATTACAGTTTTCCTTTGGCTAAAGCTTCTCTTTCAAGTCCAGTTCAAAACCATCCCTGGCTTTTCCTTTTTTTAAGTATTGGCCTGACTGTACTCGGAGGACTTTTTTATAATTTTCCAAAATTTAAAGGAGAGCCTGAAGGGGTTAAGAACAATGGAATTTTTCATTCCAAAATGAAAAATAGAGGTTGGCTTGGCATGTTGACAGGAAGCTACTTGATCCTATTTTATGTGATTTTGTATTGGTTTCCAGCTTACATGGTTAATCTGGTTTGGATGGTGGAGCCTTTGAGTCTTATTCTATCAGGCAATCCTGCAAGTCAGTGGTTTTTGTATGGATTGATTTATACGCTTGCCATTTTGGTAATGGGAGTACGGATGTTTAGGAAATATCGAGGAAATCGATACCAGCAAATCCGAACGGCCTCTGTCATGTTTTTCCAGACAGCCTTCGCTTTTTTGATTCCTGAAATCCTTGTCTTGTTGAATAAGCCTTATTTTGATTTTAAGAATATTTGGCCGCTTGACTATTCATTTTTCTATGATTATCGAATAGAGACCTTAACCAGCTCAGGGGCAATCGGGATGTTTATGCTGATTTGGGGAATACTATTGATTGTGGTTGGAGTGCCTTTATTCACTTATTTCTACGGAAAGCGATGGTACTGTTCGTGGGTTTGTGGATGTGGCGGATTGGCGGAGACTGTGGGAGATCCTTACCGGCAGCTTTCAGATAAATCCCTAAAATCCTGGAAAATCGAGCGCTATTTGATTCACGGAGTATTGGTTTTGGCGGTAGTGATGACCGCTCTTACGATTGCCAATTACTTTTCAGCATTCAGCTTTCTTGGAAATGTGACCAATCAGCTTCACTCATTCTATGGCTTTGCAATCGGATCTGCGTTTGCAGGAGTAGTTGGGACAGGATTTTATCCTTTCATGGGGAATCGTGTATGGTGCCGATTTGGCTGTCCTTTGGCTGCTTACTTGGGGATGGTACAGCGATTCAAGTCTAGATTTCGAATTACTACTAATGGAGGTCAGTGTATCTCATGTGGAAACTGCTCGACCTATTGTGAAATGGGAATCGATGTGCGATGGTATGCCCAAAGGGGTCAAAATATAGTCCGTTCTTCCTGCGTGGGTTGCGGAGTTTGCTCTGCTGTCTGTCCGCGTGGCGTACTGAAACTCGAAAATGGTCCTGAGGAGGGCCGAATCAATGAAATGCCGATTTTGATTGGCAATGATTCTGTAAAACTCAATGCCTGATTTTATTTCTTACTTCTTTCTGAGTGTATATCTCCTAGGTATGCTGTTGATTTTGGGCTATGCTTTGGCACAGGGTCATCTGTTATTCAATTTTTGGAAAGCCAGAAAGAGAAATCTGAAACCTGAAGCCATTAAAGACTTGCCTCGGGTCACGATACAATTGCCAATTTTCAATGAGCAGTATGTGGCCGAGAGGCTTATTGAAGCGATCACTAAGATCCAATACCCACTAGAAAAGCTTGAAGTACAAATTCTAGACGATAGTACGGACGAAACGCAGGATTTAATTCGTGAAAAAATCAAGGAGTTCCCTGATTTCCCTTTTGTTTACATTCATAGGGAAAATCGGAAGGGATTTAAGGCAGGAGCCTTGAAAGAAGGATTAGAAAAAGTAAAAGGGGAATTCATTGCGATTTTCGACGCGGATTTTCTTCCAAGTCCTGATTTTTTACAAAAGACTATCCCTCATTTTCAAAATCCAAAGGTCGGAATGGTTCAAACACGATGGACGCATATCAATGAGTCTTATTCGCTTTTGACCCGCCTCCAAGCTTTTGCTTTAGATGCCCATTTCCTGATTGAGCAGGTAGGTCGAAATACCTTAGGGGCCTTCATTAACTTCAATGGGACAGGCGGCGTTTGGAGAAAGGATTGTATTCTGGATGCCGGCAATTGGGAAGATGATACGCTGACGGAAGATTTGGATTTGAGCTATCGGGCACAAAAGAAGGGATGGAAGTTCATTTACAGACCTGAGATCGAATCGCCTGCCGAACTTCCACCAATCATGTCAGCCATCAAGTCTCAGCAGTTTCGCTGGAATAAGGGTGGGGCTGAGTGTGCCAAAAAGCATGCATCATCTGTACTCCAAGCTGATTTGCCGGTCAAAACCAAGTTGCATGCCATGGCGCATCTATTTAATAGCAGTATTTTCTTGGTGATTTTGGCTGTAAGCTTGGCGAGTATAGCAGTTTGGTGGATGGGTTTCCAAGGTTTCATTAGCACCAGATGGACCCAATTTGCCGGTATTTTCTTGATTGGTTTTGTGATCATCGCTTTGGTTTACCTGATCTCCTATTTTTATTCCAAAAAGGGATTCTTCAAATCCCTGCTAGAAGCTATTTTTATTCTTCCGCTGTTTCTTTCCGTGTCTATGGGGATGGCAGTTCACAATTCCCAAGCAGTTTGGGAAGGGTTGACAGGCAAGAAATCTCCATTTGTCAGGACTCCAAAGTTCAACCTTGAGTCAAGAAAATCCAGCCTTCGAAATAACCTTTACTTGAAGTTCCCTATGCCTGCGACTACCTGGGCAGAGGGATTTCTCGCATTAATCTTTTTGGTGATGGTCATTTTGGCTATACAGTCTGGCTACTATCTGTTTTTACCTTTTCATGCCATGCTCGCATTTGGATATGGCCTTGTTTTTTTTACCTCGTTTCGGTCCTATAGTTTGGGGAAATAATTTATGAAGAAGGATTTGATTGTGGATGTGGTCATCCCTGCCTACAATGAAGAGAAGTCTATTGGGAAAGTCATTCAGGCAATACCTTCGCTGGTACGAAATGTCGTAGTGGCCAATAATAATTCAAAAGATTCTACTGCTGAGGTAGCCAAAAGTCATGGAGCTGTGGTCGTATTTGAACCCCAAAAAGGCTATGGAAAAGCTTGTTTGACGGCTATGGATTGGATCAGTCAACAAACTCAAGCCCCTGATGTGGTTGTATTTCTGGATGGAGATTACAGTGATTACCCTGAAGAAATGACCCTACTCTTAGAACCCATAGCCAAGGGTGAAGCTGATTTTGTTTTGGGGTCGAGAGCAAATGGAGTGCGGGAATCCGGATCAATGACATTTCCGCAGGTTTTTGGAAATTGGTTGGCGACACGCTTGATGCGGCTTGTTCAGGGAGCCTATTTTTCTGATTTGGGACCTTTTCGGGCAATTCGATGGGATTCGCTGATGAGGATAGGAATGCGGGATGAAAACTTTGGATGGACCATCGAGATGCAAATCAAAGCGCATCAAAAAGGCCTACGCTATCTTGAAATTCCGGTTCGCTACAGAAAACGAATAGGTCAGTCTAAAGTAAGCGGGACGGTTAAAGGTGTGATTGGTGCGGGATATAAGATAATTTTGACCATTTTTAAATATAGATCTCCTGAATGAAATAGAACGTATGCTTACCCGACTTTACACGCTGTTGTTTTTTTCTTGTCTTCTGATTTCCTGTGGTACTGCTTCCAGAGAAAATGTGGATATGGATGCCTTTGGAAAATATTGGTATCAGGGTCAAGCAGAATTGAATGTTTTTGATCTCAAGCAGTATCGATATGGGCAGCCTCGAGAAGGGAAGGCAGTGATGATTTTTGTAACTGAGGATTTTTCAAAATCCAAGCAGGTCAAACTCGATGATCCTCAGAATGCTGGAGCTGATGCTCGAAAGGTGCTAAAACTGAATATGACCCGAGATTTTGTCACGGGTGTTTACCCTTATCATACGATGTTAAGCGTCTTTACACCTGTGAATGAGGATCTTCCGGCCTACAAACTCACACAGACCATGATAGAATGGTGTGGACAGACATTTATTCAGATGAATAGGAAAAATGCAGCTTACCATGCAAATCTCTTTTCATACTTTGAATCTGAGGGCGATCAAAACCTCAAGATTGATGCTCATACAGAGGATGAGATTTTTAATTTAATTCGACTAAACCCCGATTTAGTCATTACTGGTGATCGAAGACTGATTCCTTCTCTGACTTATCAGCGATTTTCTCATATCGAATTGAAAGCTTACAGAGCGAAGATTGAGTTGGAGGAACTCGGAAATCAAACTAATCAGTTTGTGGTTGAATACCCCGAATTGGGAAGAACTTTAAAAGTCCAGTTCAAAGAGTCATTTCCATTCGAAATTGTCAGTTGGGAAGAAATTCAAGTTAAGGAGAATGGGCAGCTTGAGAGTACCACGGCTACCCGGAGAAATCATCAAAAGCTTGACTATTGGACCAAAAATGGTCTGATTCACGAGTCTATTCGAAAAGAATTGGGATTGTGAAAGGTACTGGAAACCACTTTTTGACAGCAATCTTTTTGCTTGTCCTAGTTCTGGGTAATCTCCTGATGGGTTATCTGATCCCTCGGGAAAGTTTCACGATTTTATTCCTGACATTTTTATTAAGCTTTTTGGCTATGCTCGGTCTTTTTTGGCAATGGAGACGGCTTAAAAACTGGATTTGGGTATTTTTCCTGGGCCTAGTACTCCGCTTGGGGATGTTGGGTGCTGTACCTAGCTGGTCCGAGGATTATGTCCGATTTCTATGGGATGGTGAGGTAGTTCTTTTGGGAGAGAACCCTTACCGATTTACCCCCACTCAATTGTTGGATTCTGTAGAAGTAGCAGAAAAAGATTATCAGTTTTTTCAAACCGCGTACCCACTACTCAATTCACCCGATTATTTTTCGGTTTATCCACCCTTGAATCAATTGATATTTGGTATTTCGGCCAAAATAGCTGACAACAATCTATTCACAGGTATTCAGGTTCTCCGGTTGATTTTGATCGTCTTCGAAGTCGGAGTTCTTTTGCTTTTTCTCAGGCTTTTTAAGGCTTTTTCTGTCCCCCTTCGACGGATTATTTTCTATTGGTTGAATCCTTTTATAATTCAGGAAATTACTGTCAACCTTCACTTCGAAGGGATTGTGCTTTTCTTATTGCTTGCGAGTATTTGGGCGCTTGTCAGACATCGAAAATTTATTTCAGGTCTCTTTTGGTCTTTAGCAGTGGGAGTCAAATTGGTTCCTTTGATTTTAGTGCCTAGCCTTCTTTTTTTTAGGAGAACACGTATTCATGCCTTTTTTTGGATAGGAGCTCTCTTAGGTCTAT
The DNA here is from genome assembly GCF_028823735.1 of Algoriphagus sp. NF. Classification (NCBI taxonomy): domain Bacteria; kingdom Pseudomonadati; phylum Bacteroidota; class Cytophagia; order Cytophagales; family Cyclobacteriaceae; genus Algoriphagus; species Algoriphagus sp. NF. The sequence goes on along the minus strand of NZ_JAPEIB010000014.1, from coordinate 16,319 downwards.
TTATCGCTTTCTTGCCTTTGGTTTGGCAAGATGCCTGGGGCAATTTCCTGGATACATTGAGTCTCTATCAAGGGAAATTTGAATTCAATGCCTCGGTTTACTATCTCGCAAGAGAGGTGGGGTATTGGATAGAGGGATACAATACCATTGCGATCCTGACCAAATTGCTTTCGGTCATTACGATTGGTGCTATCTTTTATCTCAGCTCAAGAATCAAAACCCAAAGACTTTTACACTTTGTGGATTTTTGGAGCTTGATTTACTTAGTCTATTTGGTTTTGCAGCCTGTAGTTCATCCTTGGTACACGATTCCCTTACTTGGACTTTCCTTGTTCAATGGTCGGATTTTTGGGATAGTTTGGAGCTTTTCATTGGTTTTCTCCTATTCAGCCTACAGCCAAGAGCCAGTCAGTGAGTCTTTTGGTCTGCTCTTTTTAGAGTACGGACTGCTTCTTGTGGCTTTAGCTTGGGATTTTATTCCTAAGTTTCGGGATCAATTGAATAAAAAAATGTACCTAAAAAAAGTCACATCCGGTCTTGTATTGGCTATTATTATACTTTCATTTTCCTGTGCTCCAAAGGAAAAAAGAGAAGCAAAATTATTTCTCTCTGATAGCATCGAAGCGCATGGAGGACAAGACAATTGGGATAATTTAGAGCAAGTTTCCTTTAGAAAGTGGACCAAGCTGCTCCTCGAAGATGGAGGAGTCGAAAAGGAAACGGACCAGCAAATTGTTTTTCGATTTAATCCTTCCCTTTCTGGAAGTATATCATGGACTCAGGATTCGGTAGTACATATTTTATCAATGAAAGATGATCAAATCTCTTATTCGATTGGTGGAAATGAGATCTCAAACAGGGATTTTTTAGAAAGCAAACGAAGTGATTTTGAAGCGGCCTTTTATGCATTTGCCCAGCCTTGGAATCTGATGAACGAAGAAGGTTCTGAATGGAGCTCTGAGGGAATTCGAGAGACACCCTTGGGTCAGGCCAAAACTCTTCGAGTTAATTATGGTCCAGATGGAGATATTTGGTGGTATTATTTGGATATCGAGACGAATTTGATCCTAGGAACCGAAATTCAACTGAAAGATCACCGAAGTCTTGTTGAAAATATCGGCTTCAATGAGGTTGGGCCATTCAGGTTTTATAAAATTCGAAAAAGCTATCGGGTAGATTCAAGTGGGAAAAAGCTTTACTTGAGGGCGGATTACCTTTATGATAATTTTGAAATAAAAATGAAATAAAAATGAAACATAGGCTATTAGGACTGCTGGTATTAATTCTGACGATTGCTGCCTGTGAGGTGAAAACAGAAGCTGAAAAAATCGTAGATAAGTCTATTGCCTCACATGGGGGTGAAAGCTATAAATCAGCTCGAATAGATTTCGATTTTCGGGATATTCACTATCAGATTCTCAAAAGTCCGGATCGTTTTGAATACACTCGGGAGTTTTCCGATTCCTTAGGTCAAGTCAAGGATTTATTGAATAATGAAGGGTTTACCAGATGGATAGATGGCGTGGAGGTGGATACCTTAAGTGAAGAGCGCATAGGCGCCTTTTCCCGTTCCGTCAATTCAGTGGCTTACTTCGCATTTTTACCTTATGGACTCAATGACCCTGCGGCTATTAAATCCTATTTGGGGGAAACCACGCTGAATGGTGAAAACTACCATTTAGTAAAAGTGACCTTTCAGCAAGATGGCGGTGGAGAAGACTTTGATGATGAGTTTTTATATTGGATTGGAACGGAAGATTTTTATGTGGATTTTATGGCCTACAGCTATCATACCGATGGGGGTGGAGTTCGATTTAGAGAGGTGAGCTCTGTGGTGACTGTGGATGGAATCAGATTTCAAAACTACCTGAATTTCAAGCCAGAAGATAAAAATACTCCGGTCGAAAATATGCAAGAACTCTATGAAAAGGGTAACTTGGAGTTATTATCAGAAATTAACTTGGAGAATATCCAGGTAGAATTTCTCAACTAAATTCACATGAACCCCAAGCGCGTCAAATTTCAAAATTCAAAAGGACTAGAGCTTTCTGGGGATCTTTATTTGCCTTTGGAAAGGCAACCGAAATTTTACGCCATTTTTGCTCATTGCTTTACTTGCTCCAAGAATTTTTCAGCAGTAACACGGATCAGCAAATCGCTTTCCAATGAAGGTATTGCTGTGTTGAGTTTTGATTTTACCGGATTGGGTAGGAGTGAAGGAGAATTCGCAGAAAGTGATTTTTCCTCCAATATTTCAGATCTTTTGGATGCATCGAGTTTTCTTGAAAAAAACTACGCTGCTCCGGCTATGCTGATAGGCCACTCTTTAGGTGGTGCAGCAGTACTTTATGCGGCTCAAAGTCTTCCTTCAGTGAATGCACTCGCGACAATTGGTGCACCCGCTGATCCGCTTCATGTGCGTCATTTGTTTCAAAATAAGCTTGAAGACATTCTAGAAAATGGACAGGCCAAAGTAAGTATTGGAGGTAGGCCATTCATGATCAGTAAAGAGTTCTTGGACAATTTAGATCAGCAACCAATTGAATCATTCCTTAAAGATCTGAAAAAGGCATTGCTGATTTTGCATTCTCCTCAAGACGAAATTGTGGGAATTGAAAATGCCGAAAAGATCTATAAATCAGCCTGGCATCCCAAAAGTTTTATTTCCCTGGACGGAGCAAATCACTTAGTATCGAATCAAGCGGATGCAGAATACATTGGACAAGTCCTTTCTTCTTGGAGTTTACGCTATGTAGATCAACAAGACAAAATTGAAAATGATACCAAAGGCCATCCGGTGATGGTTCGACTAAGTGCGGATGCTGGTTTTACGACCGAGATCAAAACTCCTTTTCATCATTTAACTGCAGATGAGCCCCTAGAAGTAGGTGGGAAAAATCTGGGTCCTACGCCTTACGATTTGTTAATGGCCTCATTGGGAAGCTGTACGGTGATGACACTTCGAATGTATGCTGAGCGCAAAAAATGGCCATTGGAAGAAGTAAGGGTATATCTTGAGCATGAAAAAGTCCATCGGAAAGATTCTGAGAAACCTGAAAAGGAGAGTTCTAAAGTCAGTCAATTTACCCGTAAGATCGAGTTGGAAGGTGATCTTGATTCCGATCAGCGGCAGCGGCTTTTGGAAATCGCCAATCGCTGCCCTGTCCACCGTACCTTGGAAGAAGAAATACTCATTCAAACGCTCTTGGTTTCGTGAGGCAAATCAAACCACCATATTATCTCAGTTTCTTCACAGTCCTTGTGCTGGGACTGGGTTTTTGGGTTTTGGAAGCTGAGCCAATCTTGCCTTCCGTAAATGAAAAATTAAAAGGAGTTTGTTGGGTTGGGAGTAGACAGCCTCTTCAAGGAGGAGAATTAGCAGCCTTAAGGGATATTGGGGCCAATGCAATTTCTCAGACACCATTTGGTTGGCAAGCAGATAAAAACAAACCCGAGATTCGTTGGTCTCTGGATGCAGAACGTCAATGGTGGGGAGAGTCAGCTCGTGGAATTCGGGCCACTGCCGACTCATCGATCAATTTGGGAATTTCCAATATGCTTAAACCACATCTCTGGGCAAGAGGAAGTTGGCCTGGAGAGATTGAAATGAACTCAGAAGAAGATTGGGTTTTGTGGTTTGAAAATTATAAGAATTTCATTGTAGACTATGCAAAATTGGCGGCTGAATTGGATTTTCCCATTCTATGTATTGGCACTGAATTGGAAAAGACTGTTCACAGAAGGAAGGAATGGTTAGAGATAATTTCATCAATTAGAGAAGTCTACGGGGGTAAGTTGATTTATGCTGCCAACTTCACAGAGTTTGAGCACGTGACTTTTTGGGATGAGTTGGACTACATCGGAATTCAAGCCTATTTTCCAATAAGCGAGGGTCAAGAGCCGGATTTGAACCAATTAAAAAAGGGATGGAAAAACCCACTCGCTTCAATTGAAAAGTTGGTTAGGAACTATCAGTTGCCCGTTATTTTTACTGAAATTGGCTATTGCAATACTGCCGATGCAGCTGCTGAGCCATGGGTTTGGCCCAATGAAAGAAAGGAATCTCCGCTGTCCGAAGAAGTACAGGCGCGTTGTTATCAGGCATTTTTTGAAACCGCTTGGAAGAAGCCTTGGCTGGCAGGAGTGTATTTTTGGAAGTGGTATCCTGAAGGAAAAAGGCGTGACCCGGATTTTTCACCACAAGGTCTGAAAGCACAGGAAGTCCTAGAAGTTCATTTCTCGTCAGTTGATTGAATTCAGCTTCATCTGTGACTTTTGTCATGGTAATTGATGTGGGCTTTTAGGATTTTTAGACAATGATTTTAATCAATTGACCTAAACCCGAAAAGTTATGAAAAAGAATATGGGAGTGACTGATAGAGCGATTCGCCTAGTGATTGCCGCAGTTTTGATTGGATTATATTTCTCCGGTACTGTGACTGGTACCTTGGGAGTGATTGCCTTGGTTGTCGGTGGTGTATTCACCTTGACTACACTCGTTGGATTTTGCCCTTTATACACGTTGGTAGGAATGAATACCTGCCCACGAGCAAAAGCATAGACTATAGATAATGCGTAATAGGTTTGGGAAAGCCGGGAATATTTTATTTCCGGTTTTTTTATTGTGCATACGAAAAGCCCATGGCGAAAACGACAAATGGGGAATACTTGTTTCTAGGATAGGCTTCTCTGAGTTTTGGTGTTGAAGGGGTTCAGACCGTTTAAACAAATTATAATCTCATGAATTTAGACTTTAATCGATTTTTCCTTAATTAGACAAATCAATCAACCGATCAAAGCAATGAAATCCAATCGTAGAAGAGACTTTTTGAAATCTGCTGGAGCGCTAGGGATGGGCCTTTTTGGGGCAGGTCATGCATCTGCCAAATCCATTTTGCCACTAGAGGCCCAATATGGCACGAGTAGAAATCAACAATTCAATATGTGTGGCTATGCTGCCCCTAAGTTGGAGACTGTACGAATTGGAATTGTAGGATTGGGGATGCGAGGGCCGGGTGCCGTAGACCGGCTCAGTAAGATCGAGGGAGTTGAGATCAAGGCACTTTGTGACCTGATTCCTGAACGCGCAGAAAAAGCTAAGAAATCTCTTGAAGGCACTGGACATAAGCCAGAATTATACTCAGGTAATGCTTACTCTTGGAAAAAGATGTGCGATCGGCCCGATTTGGATTTGATATACATCGCCACTCCATGGGAATGGCATACTCCTATGGCAGTCTATGCCATGGAAGCTGGAAAGCATGCTGCCGTAGAGGTTCCTGCAGCGCGGACATTGGATGAATGCTGGCAATTGGTGGAGACATCGGAGAGGACCAAAAAGCATTGTATGCAGCTGGAGAATTGCTGCTATGATTTCTTTGAATTAATGACCTTGAAAATGGCTCGAGAGGGTTTCTTTGGCGAGGTTTTGCACGTGGAAGGAGCCTATATTCATGATTTGCTTTGGTTGAATTTTGACAAAGATACCGGCTATCAAAATATGTGGCGATTAAGGGAAAATTACCGAAATGGAAATTTGTATCCGACTCATGGTCTTGGTCCCATTTGCCAGATTTTGAATGTCAATCGGGGAGATCAGATGGATTATTTGACTTCTTTGAGTTCGAATGATTTCCAAATGAAAAAGAAGGCCCAAGAATTGGCTCAGAAAGATGTTTTTTGGACAGAATTTGCTTCCAAGTCTTACCGAGGGAATATGAATACTACGGTTGTGAAGACTAAGCTGGGCAAATCCATTATGATTCAGCATGATGTGACTTCCCCTAGACCCTATAGCCGATTGCATGTAGTCAGTGGTACCGAGGGATTTGCTCAAAAATATCCTCAGCCAAGAGTTTCCAAAGGTCACAGTTGGATGAAGGAAGAGGAAATGAAAGAGCTGGAAAAAAAGTACACTCCCGAAATTGTACTAAAAGTAGGGGAATTGGCAAAGCAAATCGGAGGTCATGGCGGAATGGATTTTATGATGGATTGGAGATTGGTAGATTGTCTGAGAAATGGCCTTCCTCTTGATCAAGACGTGTATGACGCTGCGCTTTGGAGCTGTATCAGTCCGTTGAGTGAGTGGTCAGTAGCCAATCGGTCAAATTCCATCGATGTTCCTGATTTCACAGGAGGAAGCTGGAAAGAAAACCAGCCTGTTCCGATTACCTTGGCTGGTGGTGGAACTACCAATGTTCGGGTTTAATCGCCTTTAGTTTGGCTAAGAGATAGCGCCTCTTTGATTATTTTTGTCATGGCGATTCTATCCGTTTTTATTGTGCTTAAGTCAATTAAGGCAACTCTTCGAAAATCAATAGGATGACTTTCGCTTTGCAAAGCTATATATCCAGACTCTAATAGCTTACCATCAATCTTGACTAAAGAATCAACTGGACTGACCATTCCACCACCGATTTGGAGCTGATAATAGCTTAGGACTGTATCCATTCCTACCAGATGCTGTACTTCCTCGGCTCCCAATACTATGAAGTTAGCCTGAACCCACTGATCTCCGTGGAATGTCTTTGAATTAGAATTGATACAGTGGGGAGTGAATAGGGTGTCTCCCATGACCACATTTGTTCCTGGTGTGCAGAGGTTGCAGGTACTTCGTTCATCTGTCCCATTGCCTCCAAGAAACTGGCCTTCAATTGAAATAGGGAAGTCTTGATCCTGAAGCATGGATTCGGGATCTTGAGAGTGAAGCATCGCACCACTATTTCTGTATGCCCAACCTTCACCGCCAGGTGCCTGCTCACCAATAAATCGATACTCGACTTGTAAGAGGTAATAAGAAAATGGCTCCTTGTAGAAAATATGGCCGTACTGATTCCCGAAATCTTCATACCCGTCATAGCGCACACTCAGATTTCCATCTTCGACTCGAAAGGTATTGGCGTAGTTCTCATTCAAAGGATGGTTACGAACCTTGATTTCCCAATCCTGAATATCTTTTCCGTTAAATAATTCTTGCCATTTGATTTCAACTTCCTGTTCAGCTTTTTGACAGGAGAAAATGATAGATAAAAGTCCAAGGATCCAAAGCCTATTCGTCATGACTATTTGATTTTGAAAGTTGCAAATACCGGAAAATGGTCTGAGTAATTTACTTGGAATACTTGATATTCCACTAGCTCGAATTGATCAGATTCGAACCAGATGTAATCTATCCGACCTGAATCATTTGATGAGGAATAAGTCGGGGAGTGATTGTTTGATATACGGGCAGCATCAGACCATTTTGAGGGGATTTTGGAATATTCTGGGTCGGTTGGTTTGAAATTGAGGTCCCCTCCCCAAATGACTGGAATCTCTTTTTTGGAAGTAAATTCCAAAATTGCATTTACTTGAGCGGCCCGGTTGTCTTCAAATTGATGGCAGAGATGAGTACCTCCTACACCAATGTGCTTACCTGCAATTTCAATCTCAACCCAGGCCATAGATCGAGGCTCTCCTCCAGCCGGGGTTGGCAGTTTTATGGACCCCGATGAAATACCCTTTTTGTAAAGGATTCCTTCTCCATAGCCTCCCTCAGCATAATCCATGGCTTTTGCGAAGTAACTTTTCATCCCTGTTTTTAAGGCCAAAAGCTCCAACAAATCTGTTTTCACTCCATAAATTGAAGCAGAGCGAGTAGTCATGCTGTCGACCTCTTGAAGCAAAACCAAATCAGGTCCGAGCTGATTGATAAAATCCGCTATGGAATCCAAATTAGAGTTTCCTGGATTTAGAGGATCTTCACCATGATAAATATTATAAGACAGGATTTTCATGATGTTTTCTTGGGCCGAAAGGGAAAAAGGGGTGAAAAGAAGCAAAGAAACTAGGGTAATTAGTGAAAATACTTGAAGAAAATTTTTCATCTTTCATGATTGAATGGATGATATAAATATCTCATTAATAATTGACTGTGAAAAAACCACTCTTGATAATTCTCGCACTTGCAGTCTTCCTTTTTGCCGCAAACTTCTTTTTGGTAAGAATCATCAGTAATCGACTTCAGGCCAACATCAATAACAACCCGGATAGATCCTATGACTTGAAATTAGAAGAGGTGGATGTTAGTATTATTCGTGGTCGAGTAGTCTTGTCCACCATCCAGTTAAGTCCCGTGTCACCTGATACCCAGGTGATTTTCAGAGGAACAATCAATCAAATAATCCTCAATGGTTTTCAGGTTTGGGATTTTTTAATTTCGAGAGAGCTTATCATTGGGGATTTGGTTCTGTTTAGACCTTCCTTTCGTCTGACTCTAACCGATCAAGAAACTCAGGGACGAGAGGGAACCAAAGCCTTTCAGAGCTTTTTTGAAGATATTATCACCAGAGGTACCATCCGCAATTTTCAATTAATGGATGGAACTGCGGAGGTATTTCTGGAAAAAGAAGAATTAGAACGGATCGGTGGATTTACGGATTTTAATATTAGAGCTCGGGGCTTAAGAACAGATCGGAGAATTATCACTCATATTGTTCCTTTCGAATTAGATGAAATCAACACTTCTTTCAGGAATTTGAAATTGACACTTCCTACAAAGCAAACCTTTGAATTGGGTTCGATAGATTTTGATTTGCTAGGAAAGAAAATGAAGCTAGAGAATATTTCTGTCAGGTATGATGAAGGGCTTTTGGAATCTTCAAATGCATTGCAATACCAGCAAGATCTGATTGAAGTTGAATTGAAGCAACTTCAGATTATAGGAATAGATGCGAGCAGTGATCTCTATGGGAAGTGGTCAGCTTTTGCCGAAAAGATGGTGTTAGATAGCTTGGTTTTTGTTGACCTGCGAAATAAAAATAATCCTCGGCCAGTTGAACAGAAGAAAAAGCTCTTTTCGGGACTTCTAAAAAGCATACCATTTCCGGTGGATATGGATACACTGATTATTCAAAATAGTCATGTCCAATATTTGGAAGTACCCGAAGGTGAGTCAAATCCTGGCTTGATTGACTTTCATAATTTGAATGCTCAAATCTTCGGTTTTGTGACAGTAGATTCTCTTCAAAAATCACGGAAAATGACGATGGAGATTCAGGCTGATTTTCTTGGCGAAACCAAGCTAAATGCAAATTTCCAAGTACCCTATGATAGTGAAGCCTTTCAGTTGCAGTTAAGCCTTGAGGGAATGGAGTTGAATAAATTAAATAGAATAACAGAACCATTGGCAGGAGTTAAAGTCAATTCAGGACAGTTGCATCGCTTGGCCCTAGCTATGAACGCCAATGAATTTGGTTCTCAAAACGAATTGACTTTCGATTATGAAAATTTCACCATGGCTGTCCCTGCAAAAGGTGAAAATGATGGGGATAATGGTCTCAAAACTTTCGCAGGAAATCTGGCTCTGCGATCGACGAACCTTCCCGAAAAGAACAATTATCGGGTTGCATCATACAGCTCAACGAGAAATATGTATAGAGGCCCTTTCAATTTTATTTGGGAGAGTACCAAGGGTGGTGTGATGGAGATTATGCCAGCTGGTGTCGTAAAGATTTTTATTCCCAGTCAATCAAAAAAGAAGAGGCCTAAAAAGGCCCCTTGAGATTTAAGTAAATAAACTTCCTAGCTTTTTGAAGCCTTCTTTGAAGGATTGAGATGCGTCCCCAAGTTTATCTTTAAACTCATCCCATTTATCCTCCGAATCATCTTCGATTTCTTCCAGCTTGGCTTCCAATTCATCTTTCTTGGTTTTAAGCTGGGCCATTTTTTCATCAAATTCCTTCTTCAGGTCATCGGAGAGAGATTCTCTTTTGGCTTCTAGTTCATCGAGTTTTTCCTTCGCTTCAGCGACGGTCTCTTTAAATTTTGCTTTAATTTCATCTAAAGTCATAATAAAAATTTAGTTTTAATTTACTTAAAGTTAATAAAAATGAAGGAGGAGAAAAATGACTTTCATGGATAATCTGCTTTAATTACTTCTGTTCACCAATATAGATTGGGTTAAATTGGTTGAGTGGATTAAGAGTAGAAAACCCACAGAGATTGGTACAGGAAATAATCACATTTTATTTATAAATTAGTTTAATGAAAGAGGAATTAACGGACAAGCTATCCTTGGCCGCCCAATTTGTCAATAACACAGCGGCGCCTATTTTTTTGACCGGTAAAGCCGGTACTGGTAAAACGACCTTTCTTCGAAGTCTTGCAGATCAAACTTATAAAAACTACATCGTGGTCGCTCCGACTGGAATTGCCGCCCTTCATGCGAAAGGAGTGACTATTCACTCACAGTTTTTGCTTCCATTGGGAAGTTTCCTCCCGGTTCGGGAACCAGAGGGGAATTTCACAGATAAGTATGGATTTTTTACCCAGCATACTATCGCCAGAAAGCATCCTTTGAATCAGCCGAGAAAGAATGTACTTCGGTCCTTAGATTTGCTGGTGATCGATGAGGTTTCCATGCTGAGGGCAGATATACTGGACGCGATCGATTATCGGCTAAAAAGTGTCAAGGGTAATTTTCAGGAGCCTTTTGGAGGTGTACAGGTCTTGTTGATTGGTGATTTGTATCAGCTGCCGCCTATCGTCAGAGAGGAAGAATGGCAGGTCTTGAGTCGGTTTTATAAATCCATGCATTTTTTTGAAGCCAAGGCTTTACAGCAGTCGGGAATGGTTTACTTGGAGCTGGATAAAATCTTCAGACAGCAAGACGAAACATTTATTCAAGTACTAAATCATCTGAGGGATAATCAGATGACTGCTGAGGATGTACGAATTCTCAATCAACATTTCAAAAGCGAAGCGGAAACGAAGGAAATCAAGGACTGTATCACCATTACTACACACAATTACAAAGCGGAACAAATTAATCAAGGAGAACTGCAGGATCTTTCTGGCCAGCCTTATTTCTATGAGGCTGAAGTAGAGGGAGATTTCCCTGAATCACTTTTCCCTCTTCCAGCGCAGCTAGAACTTCGAGAAGGAGCAAGAATCATGTTTATTAAAAATGATTCTTCAGGCCTTTCACTCTATTTCAATGGTAAACTGGCCACAGTGAAGGAGCTCTCAGAAGATGAAATTCGAGTGGAAATGGATGGAGACGGTTCTGATTTTTTACTTCGAAAAGAGACCTGGGAAAACAAGAAATACGTCGTCAACTCGCAGACCAATGAATTGGATGAGGAAGTGATTGGAACCTTCAGTCATTTTCCGGTCAAATTGGCTTGGGCAGTGACTGTGCACAAAAGCCAAGGCTTAACTTTTGATAAAGCAATCATCGATGTGGGAAGGGCATTTGCCCCGGGACAGGTGTATGTTGCTCTGAGCCGCTTGAGGAGTTTGGATGGATTGATTCTAAGAAGCCGAATCCAACCTGATCTTGTTTTTTCTGATAAATCAGTTGTGGATTTCTCCCATTCAGCAAAAGCTCAAAAGCGATTAGACGAATTACTCCATCTTCATCAAAATCACTTTATTCAAAAACTTGTCCGAGAAACCTTTGATTTTGAACCGCTGCTGAAAGACCTAGTCTACTTTGCCAAGGATCAGGAGTCCTCTTTTGAATTTGAAGATGAAACCATGCAAAGCGCGATCCCCGAGATGCAGGAACAATTCCGCTCTGAATTAGGTAATTCGGAGCGTTTTCGTCAACAGCTCTTGTACCTGCTTCAAAGCCAAGATCAAAAACTTCTTCATGAGCGAATAGCCAAGGGATCAGCTTATTACGAAAAGATTTTAATTAAAATTCTGGAGAAAATTCACCTTCAGGCTCAGATGGTATCCAATTTTTCCCGCACTAAGAAATATCTGGAGGGACTGGAAGGAATAGAGCAGTCAGTATTTCGGAAATTGCTTCAAATAAGAAAGGTCGGAGCTTTGACATCTAGTATTCTGGCAGGTGAAGTTTCTGGAAAAATGACAGCGCTTGAGAAAGACCTTGTCCAACTTAGGCAGCAACTTATCCAAAAGAACCGGGTAATTGCTGGCGAAAAAATTCATGAAATCAAGAATAAAACCGGTCGAAGAAAATCCAGTTCTGCCAAGCCTAAACGTCACAAAGGAGACTCTGTAGAATTGACATTACAGTTGTTCGAGTCAGGAAGGAAAATTCCAGAAATAGTCCTAGAGCGCGGCCTAGCTGAGTCTACTATCAAGGGACATTTGGCAGAAGGAATCTCAGCTGGTAGAATAGAACTGGAAGATTGCCTGCCCTCTGAGGTAATTTTGGAGGTGATGGGAAGTTTGGATAAGTTTTCGGGGATGAAAGAACTTCGTGAGCACTTTAATGGGAAGTATGATTACGCTACTTTGAAAATGGTGCTAGCGGGAGTGAAAAGGAGTTAGGATATTTGATGACCTACTGATTTCCGTAGAAGCGGTCATGAAATTGATACCTTTTTTCGACCTCAGAGCGCTCCATTTTTGTTTGTACGTCGATGTTTATAAAGGCCGGATCAGTCTCATTAGCTGTCATTTTTGGCCATTCTGGTAATGAATCACCGTTTGGGTTTCCGGATTTGATGAAGTTTGCAAAGTAATTTTGAAAGAGTTCTGAAACCTGATAGTCCTCTGCCCCCCAAGCATAGTCCTCGACCAAGTGGAGATTGCCCATAGCATATTCTATTTCGCAGGCGTGAGGAGCTCCTATTGCCTTGGGTGGTTCTTGACCTTCTCGCTCCATGGTACCACCTGCTAATCCTGGTACTAGGTCTGGGTTTCTAAGTTCGGGTCTAAGTTTGCTATAAAGGTATCGATAGACCGCTTGGTTGGAATTTTTGGCGTGGAGATCGAGCCATTTCCAAGTACTATAAGCGATGAATTGATCGGAGGCTAAATCTGTAGCTGAGCGTTCGACCTCCTCTGGTGTTTGATGAGGGTACAATTGTAGTACCTCCTCCCAATCATTTGGAAAGGATGCTTTCACTCTTTCGATGAATGCTTCTTGGGTGTAAGGCCTTCCTTGCATAAAAGCCGCCCCTGGAATTTCAGCTGAATTCCACCCAGCCAATAATGGAACTTGTGCTTGTTCTTTGGCCTTAAAGATTTCAGGTAATGTTTTGGGTAGAAAGTAACCGTCGATGACAACCGGAAACCCAAATCTTTCAGACTCTTGATAGATTTCGTAAAGCTCTTTCGTAGACATTGCTCTGAGTTCGGCCACCGAGTAAACACCCGCATTTTCAGCAAACTCTTTCCCGGTTTTCTCCGCTTCTGATAAGGAAACTGGAGGAAGTGTGGGCTTGATTCCGGCACCGCTTTCCCCGATAGCTCCAGCAATTAAATCTTTGGATAGGGAAGATGCCATTTGGTAACTTACGGAGATCGATCCAGCTGATTCGCCAGCTATGGTCACTCGGGAAGGATCACCACCAAAAGCTTCAATATTTTCATTTACCCATTTCAGAGCTAAATTCTGGTCTAGCAGCCCGTAGTTTCCGGAGCCTTTATAAGAACTTTCCGCTGATAATTCGGGATGGGCAAAAAAACCAAAAAGTTCCAAACGATAGTTTACTGTCACTACCACTATTCCTTTTTGTGCCATACTTTCTCCATCGTATCGAGGCTCGCTTCCATCTCCTGCTACGAATCCTCCTCCGTAGAAATAAACCAATACGGGAAGATTCTCTTCAGTCTCTGTAGATGGACTCCACACGTTTAGATACAGGCAATCTTCGCTGATTCCATCCGAGCGGAAGTTCATATCTCCAAAAACAGGAGCTTGGACTGCTCTAGGACCAAATTTCTTTGTTTCCTTAACTCCGTTCCAAGGTTTGGCAGGAAGAGGAGCTTTCCATCGAAGTTCGCCCACAGGAGGCTGTCCATAAGGAATCCCTAAATATTTTTCAATTTCGGTTTTTGTATTGTACTCGCCTTCGATGATTCCAGTAGCAATGGTAGTTCTTACTGGGAATGAAAAGTTATCTTCTGCTAAAATCTGTTTTGACCCAATCATCAATGAAATCAAAATGAGTGAAGTGATCCAGCCTTTCCTCATTAGTTCTGGTTTTAATGTATCTGATTGAAACAATAGTAATTGGAAATTGACTGAAATCCTATTTATTTGAATAAATTTTCAGCAAAGAATGTCAACTTTGAAAAGAGAGGAATATATTCCTCATTTAGCATATGATTCTGTCATTTTTGGGTTTTCAGGTGAAAAGCTAAAAATACTTTTGATTGAATACCACAAAACAGGATGGTTGGCCTTACCGGGAGGCTTTGTCAAAATTCATGAACCACTAGATGAAGCAGTCAAGCGTGGTTTGAGAGAAAGAACCAGCCTCCATGATATTTACCTAGAGCAGTTTTACACATTTGGATCTCTGGAACGAAATAAGCCGGAGATCATGCGGAAAATCATGGCGTCGCAGGAAAAAGTAGTGCCGGAAGATCATTGGCTTTTTGAGCGCTTTGTTTCGGTGGGTTACTACGCTTTGATTGACTACGAGAAAGTAGAACCAAGACCTGACGCGCTTTCTGATTCGATCAGTTGGTATGATGTAGATTCAGTTCCTGATCTTCTTTTTGACCATAATTTTATTGTCCAGAAAGCTTTGGAGCACCTCCGCACACATTTGGATCAAAAACTGCTTTCAGTCAATCTATTGCCTGAAAGATTCACTATGAAGGAGCTCCAGCAAGTCTATGAAGCTATCCTGGGAGAAAATCTCAATCGAGCTAATTTCCAACGCAAGATGCTGAGTTTAGGGATTCTGGAGCGTCACGAGAAGCTATATTCCGGAGGGTCTCATAAAGCTCCATACTTGTATAGCTTTCTCAAGTAGTTATTTATTGCTGGGCTCAGTCAAAACACTCAAAATCGTCTGAATTCCTTCACGGTAATTTCCAAGCCGGATATTTTCATTGGGGCTGTGCTGATTATTGTCTGCATTGACAGTGGGAATAGTAACAGCAGGAATCTTCAAGGCATCAACGAAGGGCGAAATCGGAATACTTCCTCCCGATATTCGGATCTGAATGGGTTCCTGACCAAAGGCTCTATTCATAGCCGATCGCAGCCAATCGCCGGCATAGGAATCTAGCGGAGTTCGAAATGCTTGATAGGAAATCTTACTTTCAAGCTTCACAATTTTTGGATACTGAAGTCTTTCTTCATCGCTTGGATCACATTCTACAATGTGAAAACCTTGATCTTCGATATGCTTGCGAATCAGTGAGAAAAGTCGCTCTGGATCTGACTCTGGAACTAAGCGTATGTCAACCTCAGCTAATGCAGTAGCAGGGACGATAGTTCTAGCTTCAGGGCCTACCCAAGCAGATCGCATCCCTCTAATATTAAGGGATGGATACTGAATACTTTCCTGATAAGTATTTCCTACTTGATCAGTTCTTCCAATTCCTAGACGCTTTTGAATCGCTTCATCATTATCAGGAACTGCCGCAAGGATTACTTTTTCTTGTTCGCTCAGTTCAATGCCATCATAATATCCTGGAATACTGACCCGTCCATCCTCATCCTTCATACTTGCCAATAATTGAGAAAGTAGAAGGGCAGGGTTGGGAGCATAGTTTCCATAATGACCGCTATGTTGAGGTAATTTCGGGCCGAATGTTGTCAAGGTCATCTGGGCTATTCCTCTCGCCCCAAAAGTTAAAGTGGGAAGATTTGAGCTATGTCTAGGACCATCCATGATTAGCATTAGATCGGCAGCAAGCTTGTCTTTGTATTTCACGACAGCATCCGGAAGATTTGGCGATCCTTGCTCTTCTTCAAAGTCCAAAATCACTTTGACCGAATAATCGGGTAAGCTTTCTTTTTCTCTTAGGACATCCCATGCTGTCAAAAACATAGCAAATGGTCCCTTGTCATCTGAGGTGGATCGAGCAAAAACTCTCCACTCTGGATTGTATTCCGATTGCAGTCTTTGAAAATCTATCGTTTTCCAATAACCACTTTCGTCTTTTTCCTTTAATACCGGGATATAAGGATCCGGTTGATCCCATTGGCTTCTGTCTACTGCTTGTCCATCAATGTGAAAATAAAAAAGGATGGTAGTATTTGCGTTGGGATTGATTTTTTGAGCTAAAAGAATTGGGATTCCTCCCGTAGAAAGCCGCTCATAGGACCAATCTCTTGATTCAAATTGCTGTTCACACCATTGAATATTTGTTTCGATTTGCTCCGTATAGACTGCATCATTGGGCATTTTTACTATTTCAGTGAGCAAATTCAAACCGTGTTGCCAATACTCCTCTGTCCATGATTCTAGTTGGGATTGCTGAGGTGATTGTCCGAAGCTTTGAGCACAAACAAAAAGAAATATTAGCGTAAATAGTCTTTGCATGGGGTGATATTTTTTTGAAAAATATGACTCTTCGGAATCCTACACGTAGCCAAATATTCTTAGACAGCTAGTGAC